>JAAESQ010000696.1 GCA_024229275.1 bacterium
CAAGCGGATCCTGCTCGACGCTAGAGTCAACAACCTGTTCGACGAGCTCTATACCACATTCGGCTTTGCATGGCCGGATCCAGTCTGGATTCCGGCAGCGACACGCAGCGCGATGGTTGGCGTGATTGTCGACTGGTAGGGGAAGAAGGCTATACGGGACGAACGGCTATACGGGGCAACGAGGCCACCAGGCAACGGTAGTACGGCAGGTGCAGGGTTGTTGGTTCTTCGCGAGTAGCAGATGTGCGAACTGTCTCCATTGAAGCGCCATATTCGATGGCGATGGCGATGACGATGCCGGTTGCGGGTGCTCTCTTTGCGCGCTCATTCGAAGCCAGCGATACGCAGGGCCATCAATTCCCAATCACCATCGCCAACGAATATGCAGTTCCCACAAGCGAATCCTATTTGCCCCAGCAACTGCCGCACAGCATAGCCATACCTGCCGTAGTCCCGCATAGCCGTCCGTCCCGCACAGCCGTACAGCCATCCCTCATTCGGAATAATCTTGCCGCGCTGCGACATGCGCCTTTATGAGAGATCAGGTACCTTATTCCCACAGACGCAACAGCGTCGATGTACCGATCGAGCGAGGTAGTCCGTGATTCGTGCGTTCTTGGTTTTTAGCCTTCTCATGACCGTTAAGGTAGTAGTTCATATCTTCTACCGATTTAAACGCGAGTGGCTGACGGGAGATCCCCCACCTGGATGGCATGGAGTGCGTCTCATCGCCATCCTCAACCACACAAGCCTCTACGAACCACTTCTCATCGGCTATGCACCCCTACGACTTCTTTGGGCCTTCGCCTTTCACGGCGTTTTGCCGGTTGCCGAGAAGACCATGAAGCGCAATGTCGGCTTGTTCTTCAGCATGCTGGTACGGCACGTCGTGGTTGTGACCCGACAACGTGATCACACTTGGGAAAAGGTACTCAATCATCTCGACCCCAAGTCGGTAGTGATCATCCTCCCAGAGGGACGAATGAAGCGGAGGAATGGCCTCGACTCTCATGGACGACCGATGACGGTTCGCGGCGGCATTGCGGACATCCTTGAACCGATCGAAAGCGGCAACATATTGTTGTTGTATAGCGGCGGTCTTCACCACATTCAGGCTCCGGGTGACAACCTGCCTAGGGTTTTTAAGACCCTCACCACCCGTTTTGAGTTTCTCGATGTCAATCAATATCGCAAGCAGATCATGGACCAAGCCGGAGATCTCACGTTCAAACAAGCGGTAATTAAAGACATGGAGTGGCGGCGAGATGTCTTCTGCCCGCGAGGGGAAGGTTCGTCCAATCCCCAAAGCGCAACCTCAACAAGTCAGCACCCGGCCTGAAGGGCCGCTGGCTCTCAGTTAGCCTGCACTTTTCACCGATTTCGTAACGAGACGGCCGAGACGCCGTGCCATGTTGGGATTTTCGCAACTCGACCGCCGCAGGCGCACTTGCGGTGCGTTGAGAAGGGCGAGTTGCGAAAAGCACGACATGGTGTGGTGTATCGGTCGTCGCAGTAGGAATTGGTGAGAAGTGCAGGCTAGACTGTAGCAATGAGAGAAAAGATTCAGATAGAAGGAATCGACGTCCACCTCGCCGAGCCTTTGCAGCAGTCTCCCGACTGGATCGGTCAGGATCAGGTCATGCTCCAACTCCTCGCCGCATGGTCATGTTTCGGCAAGAATGATCTCCCACTCAATCCGCGACTCCTTGGAAAACCGGGCGTGGGGAAAACAACTTTGGCCTGTGCCGCTGCAGCGAGACTAGACCTCGATGTTTACGTCGTCCAGGCGACTATGGACACTCGGCCGGAAGATCTTGTCATCACACCAGTGCTTGATCCCGCGGGTGGAGTACGGTACATGGCCTCGCCACTTGTCAGCGCTATGATCCGCGGCGGAGTCGCGGTTGTGGACGAAGGCAATCGTATGAGCGAGCGATCGTGGGCGAGTCTCGCGCCACTGCTTGACTATCGCCGTAGCGTGGACAGCGTCATCGCAGGCATTTCTATTTCCGCGTCACCCGAGTTTCGTTTCGTGACGACGATGAACCAAGATGCATCGACGTTCGAAGTGCCTGAGTACATTCACTCACGGTTGATGCCCCAGATATACATCGACTTCGCCGAGGAAGACGAGGAACGCGAGATCATCGAGGCTCGTGTCCAAGATGTCGATTCCGATGTCCTGGACTACGTGCTCGGTTTTCTGCGCGCCTCTCACTCGGCCGACCTGCGCTACTCGATCCGTGACGGTATCAACGTAGCTCGCTATGCGATGAAGACTCTCCTTCGGAAGGAAGCCCAAGACGCCAGATCTGCGGTCAACGAAGCCTTGGTCTTGGGTCTTGGCCGTGACGACGCCGAGTCGTTCCTGGTTCACCTTCAGTAGTCCGAAGAGATGGATGGTCCAACCGGCGTCCGCGCCCTCCTGACCGAGGCCACGCACCGCGTTCAACTCCTCGGAGTACTCCACGAACGCGTTGACTTCGCCGCGCTCGTCCGCTGGGTACTCGACGAAGTTTCGCCGTCAGCTGTAGCTGTCGAACTTCCAACCACACTTCGTGAACCTGTATTGAAGGCGATAGCCCGCCTACCTCAGATCTCCGTAGTTCTGAGTGAAGATCAAGACGAGGACCCGCTTATTTGGGTTGTTGCTCCTGGAGATCCGCTCGTCGAGGCCATGCGATGGGCTCACGACAATAACAGGCCAGTAGAACTCATTGATCCGGATATCCCTTACCGTGGTCGACATCGTGGCAACGGTCCTGACCCATACCTTCTGTGGTCGCTCGAGCCAGCTGCTTATCTCGAGATCCTGAACAAATGGCTCGAACCCTCAAAACGCGATAATTCTGATCTCCTGCGCGAGCGCGGAATGGCATATCACCTCAGCCAACTCGCCGACCGCACCGAAGGCGAGGTCGTGGCCGTCCTCGGAGCCGCCCATCTTGGCGGCGTAGCCCGCGAACTCGGTGGACCGACAGCACCGCCTTTGGCACGACAGCATCGATCGCAGACCGAACTCTGCCACCTTCATCCGGACAGTATGCCGGCGCTGATGTCCGACGCGCCGTTGATTCACGCGGTCTACGAGAAAATCCGCGACGGTCAGATACCTGAAGCCACGAATCTGTCCGCGACGATCACTCCGAAAGTCGAAATTGCACGAGAGGGTCTCAGGTTGATCACTGGTGAACCCAACCTCGACATCCACAATCGCAGCAGGGCTGTTGTTGACTTCTGCGCTGCGCGAGCTGCGGTGGTTGGCCGGACCGAGCGACCGGTTCTTGATCGCCGGGTACTGGCATCGGTTCTTTGGAATGTCGCTGCGCTGAGTTATACGGAACAGACTCGCGAGGAGACCAACGATGCTCAGCGCGATATCTTCCTCGATTTTGCCTCCAGGTATGCTCGAGTTCAAGGGCAGCTTCTCCCGGGCCTTTTTGAGTGGGTCATAGCAGCACGGGGTGTCGCCGACGACAACTTTGCATGGGAGGTCTTCGACGTAGCGCGAACCTATCCCTGGCAGGAACCCGAGGCAGAAATACCGTCAGCGAAGATCGATGGTGACAATCTCGATCTTGGAACCAGGAAAGTACGATTCAGACGTCGGTTCTTTCGCGTCAAACAAAAACCAATCGCGATACCCATCAAGCAGCACGCAGGAGCACCGAAGGATCCAGCCGACTGGCTCAAGGCTTTCGGAGCGTCGGGCATTTGTTCCTATCCACCGGAGGACATTGTCGTCGAGGACTTCGGACGCCATTTGAAAGAGAAGGCAAAGTCGATCATCTCCGCCGAGAGAAGTCGCACCGAGCAGTTCACCGGCGCTTTCCTTGACGGTGTCGACATTCGAGAGACGACACGACGCTGGCATGAAGGCAAGATATGGGTCAAAGAGGATGGGCGCTCGCCTGGAGACGCCGGTTCTGTGGCTGTGATTTTTGACGAAGACTCAGAAGGTACGGACTTCCCGTACCTGATGACCTGGCTCGGTGAACATGAGCAGGAGTCAGACATGGCTCTGTATGCCACGAATCCAGCTGAGCAGATTGTCGGTCCAGGAATCATGCGTGCAACCTATGGTGGCTTCATGCTCACCTACCCTCCTGGACGTCTGTTCGACGTCTGGCAGGACAGCGACTATCAGGATGCACGAACCAAAGCAGAGGTTCTTTTGATGGCTGCAGTGGACTACAGCCTACAGAAGCTGGTGGTGCATGTCGGCAAGAAACCGCCATCCCGGCGCATGAGTGAATACGCAGCCAGACAGTCCAGGCGTATTGTCCACATTCCAATCGGCACTCTGTCACCGTCCACGATACGAACCATGAGAGTCGTCCACATTCTCGCTGGCTACGAAACCAGAGAGATCGCCAAAGATTACGTTTGGTAGTTACTACTTTTCGTTCAGCTCAGAACTCGCCTTAGTACAGTCACGGACGTTGCAGAGGAGGCTTCACGGGGCGATGGGGCAACGGCTCTACGGGATGAACGTCCGAACGGCAGGATGATTGGGGCGTGGTAATTCGTCATCGTCATCCTTATCGTCATCGTATTTTGAACGACTCCTGGAGAACGATGGCGATTACGATGAGGATGACGATGAGGACTAGTTCCGCGTACCTCGATTGCCTTTTGCGATGGGCGGATGAGTTGACGGCTATACGGCAAGACAGCAGTGTGGGGTATGCGGGGTAAATCGAGCAGTGCTACTTCATCGCAGCGTGGAGCAGAATCCTCGCGACGTCTTCGATTTCATCATTGAGGTTGATTCTGAGGTCTTCGATACGGCCGTCGCATAGAGCCATCGCTACGGCTCCGCGCGGCTCGGCATATGGATACGCTCCCGTCACCGTGGTCATCAGACGTCGCAAAGCCTTTTTCCCTGCACCTCGGGCCAATCTTGGCAGTTGACTCTCGATGACCTCACCCAGCTGATCCAACCGATGATGCATCACTCTGAGCGCCGAGTCAGCTGCTTCCATCTGAATTCCCAACTCAAGCACCATCGCCGCCTCAGCCAAAAACCGACACAAACCGGAGTTCTCAGTGAAACTCGTCGCGAGAACGGAAGCCATTTCACTTTCGTCGCCACGTGGCATAGATTTCAGCCGCTCACTCAGCGACTCAGCCCACTCCTCAAGCTTCTGCCGCAACACGACGGCAAACAGCTCTTCTTTGCTACCGAAGTACATGATCGTCTGGCCTTGACGAACTCCCGCACGACTTCCAATGGCATCGAGCGTCACCTCGTCATAAGGTAGACGCGCAAAGAAGTACGCAGCTGCCTCTCTAATGCTCTGCATCCGCTGCGCTTTTGCTTCTCGTGTTGCCTTGAGCCGTTTCTTGTCGAGCAGAGCCGCCATTCCAGCCCCCCATGCGAAGCTGCCATGGTACCTTAGCTATAAGCCGTGTGCCGGGATCGGAGCGAGTCCATGAGGCAAGAAATCCGGGTCGTGAGCGTCTTCTCAGTGGGATTGTGCGCGCTTGTCATGGCAATCACCCCGTTGCACGCCCAACAGAAGAAATCGGAATCCATCAAAAAGCCGGTGGATCCCCAGATTGAAGTTCACCTCGAGCGTGCTGGTGAACTCTCGGCTACCGAGGCACCAATCTCCCCTATCGAAGAGCGTCTCAGTGCCACAAGTATCGTCGAACGTTCAGGCTACGTCAGCGTACAGGTCAACGTGGCCTCCGACGGATCGAACATTCTCCAGGACGCGGCAAACGAACCCTCGATCGTCGTGGATCCTACTGCACCGAACCGAATGGTCATCGGCTGGCGTCAATTCGACACTATCGCTGACAGTTTCCGCCAGGCCGGTGTGGCCTTCAGCAACGACGGCGGACTCACTTGGACAAACAACGGTCCACTCCAACCGGGACTCTTTCGGTCAGATCCTGTCCTGACAGCTGACGCCGAGGGAACGTTCTACTACTACAGCTTAAAAAGCGTGCAGAACTACCTCACGTGCGACCTGTTCCTTTCTGATGACGGCGGACAAACATGGTCGCCCCCCATTCCCGCAACGGGTGGTGACAAGGCGTGGACAGTTGTGGATCAAACAGGAGGTATTGGCCACGGCAATTTCTACGCGGCATGGAGCATAGCGGGAGGCTGCTGCGGGAACCGGGTCTTTAGTCGTTCGACTGACGGTGGCAACACCTTCATGGATCCTATCTTGGTGCCTGGATCACCGCTTTGGGGAACTGTTGCCGTAGGTCCCGACGGAACCTTCTACATCGTCGGTAACCAGGGCGGCGTCAGCATGTCAACGTCCATTCTCGTGCGATCGACAAACGCTCAAGACCCGGCTCAAACACCGACGTTCGAATTCAAGTCATTGTTTCTTGGCGGAATTCAAACTGCGGGAACCGGCCCGAATCCTGTCGGCCTCCTAGGTCAAATCTGGATGGATGTAGACCGTTCAGGGGGCCCAAGACACGGCCACATCTACATTGGGTGCTCAGTCGATCCCTTCGATGCTGATCCCATGGATGTTCACTTCGTGCGATCAGAGGATGGAGGGAGAACCTTTTCCGAACCGATCAAGGTCAACTCACCATTGCCAGGCATCTGGCAGTGGTTTGCGACCATGTCCGTCGCACCAAACGGAAGAATCGACATGGTTTGGATCGAATCACTCGTAGCCGGCACACCTCATGTTGGCGAATTGCACTACTCGTCGTCTCTTGACGGTGGCGACACATGGTCGACATCGGTACCCATTTCTCCGTCTTTCAACAGCCGTGTCGGCTGGCCTGTCCAACGCAAACTCGGGGACTACTACCACATGGTGTCCGACAATCTAGGAGCTGACCTGGCCTATGCCGCGACCTTCAACGGCGAACAGGATGTCTACTATCTCAGGATCGGCGAGCGCGACTGTAATCGCAATGGAGCTGCGGATTCCTTTGAAATTGAGGTCGGCGCGGCGAGCGACTGCAATGGCAACGAGATTCCAGATTCTTGTGAGCTCGCTGCCGGTACTCTGCATGATGAGAACAACGACGGTATTGTCGACGAATGTCAGACTGTGACCGGGTCTCCACTGCGTCGTGTCCTGGGACGTCACTGACTCCGTATTTCGGCGTTTCCCACTGACGTAAAACGGCAACTCACTCATTCTTCATGTATTTCGATTGACAATGACGAGGCCTCTCCCTACTCTATAAGGAGCAAATACATATGCTCCAAAGACGGAGGAGAGCATGGCAACACAAAGAAATAGCCACGTCGTGAACAACCCACAGCGACGGGGGGAGCAAGGCTTTTCAGTCATTGAGCTTCTCATCGTGGTGGCAATTATTGGGCTGCTGGCAGGAATCGCCGTTCCCAATTTGCGCAAAGCAATGATCAAGGCGGAGGTCAGAGCGACGGTTGGAGAATGCAAACTTCTACTCGCAGCCTTTACTCAGTACTATCGGGACTACAACCAGTACCCCAACGCCCAGTCCGATCCGGCTTTCGATATCGAAACTTTCGAGCCGCTCCGCGAATTAGGGTTCTACAACGGCCTCATCAACCGCCGTCTGTGGGACAACAAGGCCGACGCCTATGATTCGCCAGATGACAGAGGCAATAATCAGGAGTACTGGCTCGAGATGACTCTCAATGTCGATCCAACAGTTCGAGTCCTCGTTGCCGATTCGGACGATGCTCCGGTCAGCGGAGGTCAAGCCTTGGCCGGTGTGTATGTGTTCAAGAACGGCGTTATGACATCATTCAAGTAAGACTAGCTGTTCAACACTAGGCTCAAGGAGAACTGACGCGTGACAGATCCGGATGAAATACCCGAATTCCGCCAGTCACTTGCACCGTACTTGGCTCGCATCGAACAGATCCTTCAGCAGGCCGAAGGTACGGATGCGATTCTGCTGTCAACCTCAGATGGTGAGGTGCAACTGAGCGAATGGCTGACCGCCCGAGTTCGCGGAGCCATGCAGGCGACCGGGGACGAACCACCGGATGAACTCTCTCTCGTTGTTACAGATGCCCTTGGCTTTCGCATCAAGGTCGCAAAGGATCTCCGCTTCGAGGCTGACTCTCCGGCAAAGACCGCACAGTTGATTCGACTTTCAAGCGACATCGGCGCCGCTCTCGCTGGAGCCATTCAGAAGGAAGTGAACCGACTTGTTCAGGAAGTCATACTCGACGACGCCAATCAGCTCAGTGAGTTTCACCGCGTTTTGCTGAGTGACCTTGACAAGCTCAAAGCTCGACTACATCAACTCATTCCTCCCGACCAAGCGCAAGAGGACGGCGATGAATCCGCTGACAAGTTTCGCATCGACACTGGAATTTTTGAGGACCCCGAACTCAAAGAGAAGCAGCGCAAGGCGTTGGAGGAAAAGAAGAGACTTGTCAGAGAGAAGGAGCAAAAGAAGCTCAAGCGCGCCAAGATCAAGCGAATTGCTGGACTTGGGTCGATCGCAGCTGTGCTTCTCGTCGTCTGGATCCTCACCGTCCTCGTCCCGGGTTTTCGCGACCGACCAATCGACCAGCTCACCCGGGATGACTTCCTCGAAGTTGCCACAATTACAACAGTTACGGCGAGGCCACCGAGCATCTTCATAACTGTAGATCTCAGTGCCTGGGTTCGTTCCGATGATGCGCAGAAAATCGAAATCGTTCGCATGGTCGGCGTGAAACTCACACCGACTCCGTACACAGGAGCCATCATCTACACGAGCGACAATCGGCCCGTGGCATCATGGCTCAGGGCCAGAGGCTCCCGTGTCTTCCCACCGCCAGATCTGACCTCTGGAGGCGAAACCTAGTCCCAATAGCCCTCTCCGAGAATCACTGTTTGACTGGGGAGAGACTGTGATTGGTTTCTGTCTCAGAAGAGGCGGTCAGACCAGGAGCATTCAGCGTAACCAAATCAACCCTTTTTGAGCCTACAGAGCAACTCGTCAACCCGATATTCTGAACCGAGAACCGCCTCCTGAAAAATCTCCACATGACTCTTCAGTAAAGCTCCTTCGGTGCAAGGGGTATCG
>JAAESQ010000697.1 GCA_024229275.1 bacterium
GTCGTGAGCAAGATCTTCACTCCCGGACATTGTTCATTCACCCAGCGATACAGATCGCAACCGTCGATTTTGCCTGGCATGACGATATCGCTGAATACCAGCTCGATGGCCGACTCGGACTGAAGCGCCTCAATTGCCATCTCCCCATTCTCGGCTGTCAGCACATCGTATCCGAGGCCTTCCAGGTAGCGCCGAGCCAGCTTACGAACCCGCTCTTCGTCCTCGACGACCAGGATCGTCCCTTTCTCGGCCAACGCAGCCGCTGGTATGGATTCAGGCGCCTGCGTAGCCTCCTCGTCGCAAACGCCGTTCAAGGGCAGGATGATTGTGGCCTGAGTGCCCCTTCCCGGTTCACTTGTGAGCTGGAATCTGCCGCCGGCCTGCTCGCAAAAACCAAAGACCATGCCCAATCCCAAGCCGCTGCCCTGTTTGTTCCCTTTGGTGGTGTAGAAAGGTTCGATCGCGTGGGTCAACTGCTCGACAGTCATGCCCTCGCCGGTGTCGATCACCGCAATCTCAGCATAGGTCCCCGGTTCCAAGGTCGGGCCCAGGTCCGCTGCCGCCTTGGCCTCTGCCCGAAAACGAAGTTGCCCACCATGAGGCATGGCGTCCCGGGCATTGAGGGCCAGATTCAACAAGGCGCTTTCCAGCTGGGCTGGATCGCAGAGTAGGTAGTGAAGATCGGCATCGGCCGCGATGTCCATCTGAGCAGTGAATTCTGCTCCCAGCGTGCGCCGCAGGAAACGCTGGAAGTGGTATAGAAACGCGGGGAGGTCGATGCGCTTCCGCTCCAATGGCTTCTTACGGGAGAATTCGAGCAGGCGCTGGGTCAGTTCCGCGCCGTCCTGCGCAGCGGAAAGTGAATCCTGCAGAAAATCAGACACTTCGGGATCACACTCGGGGCCAATCGACTTGGCCAGAAGCCTCAGATTCCCCAAAATGACCGTCAGCAGGTTGTTGAAATCGTGTGCTATTCCCCCCGTGAGCTGACCCACCATCTCCATCTTCTGAGCTTGGAGAAGCTGCTCCTCCTTGGTCTTCTGTTCCGTCACGTCGTGCCCGATGGCAAGCAGGGCGATCAAATTCCCTTCAGTATCTCGCAAGGTCGTATCGTACCAGGCAATGAGGTGCTCCTTGCCATCCCGTGTCAAGATGGCATTCAGATTTCCGCGTGTCGGGTGTCCGCTCATGGCTTCTGCGAAAAGGTCTGAGACTTGCGGGACATCACGCTCGACCAGGAAAGTGTCGAACCAGCTTTGGCCCTTCACCTCCGCCAAAGAGTAGCCCGACAGCTCCTCCATGAAGGAATTGAACCGCATGATATGTCCTTCCGGATCCAGCACCAGGACGATGACCGGCGCCGTCTCGATCAGGCTCTCGGCGAAA
>JAAESQ010000698.1 GCA_024229275.1 bacterium
CAGATGGAACGCACGGTCCAGGGACGACAGGCGCCGACGATACCTGTCAATGTGAACTTGGGAGACGTTGAGTAGTGACTTTATTGTATGTGATGCTCTTGGCGCTTAACGCTGTCTTGGTCGTTTTTGGTTTCGTGCTTATGCCGTGGTGGGGCCGCAAAACCGTGGTGCCGCTAGTGGTAAACTCTGCGGCTGTTCTCGCGTGCATCTGGAAGTTGGCCCAATGAGCATTGCCCGCTCAGCAATCGGCGCACTCCCGCCCGAGTTACCGCCCGGTATGGCGGAGTTCTACCGCTCTGCCATCCTAGACTTGGTAGACCGGGCGAAGCAGCGTCTTGTCTCGGACCCGCGACGGCTAACAGCAGAGGCGCGCCGCGCACGTTTGTTGATTAGAGAAGCGACAGCGGTTTTGCAACAGATTGACGAGGGGGCAGCCGAATGGATAGCGAGCGAAGTGCCGAAGTCGTACCTGCGTGGTGTCCGAACTGCGGAGCAAGGTTTCGCCGAGATTGGCCTGACATTGACCGGCGCACCGGACCCGATTATCCACCAAGAGGCGATACAAGTACTCGTGAACGAGTTGCAAGACGACCTGCTGGACGTGACGGGCAGGCTGGAGAAGGGGTTTCGGACGATGACGCGCAAGGCGCAGTTACCGGCGGAACTGGCGAAGAAGTCCACCGAGGCTATCGCCCGTGGAATAGCGGCTGGGAAATCACGGAGGGAGACCTCCAAAGAATTGCTGCGTGGTTTCTTGGACGAGTATGGGGAGAAGCCGCTGCGGATTAACGGCCGTAACTACCGGCCCGATAAGTATGCCGAGATGTTAGCGCGGACAAAGACGCGGGAGGCACAGACGGCGGGTACGGTTAACCGTGTGCTCGAGGCGGGCCACGACTTGATTATGATAACGGCCCACGGTGCTAAGGACGGTTGTGGCTTCTACGAGGGTAAGGTGTTCAGTATCACGGGTGAGAGTGAGAAGTACCCACCGATGTCGAGTCTACCGAACGGTGGGACACCATTTCACCCAAACTGCAAGCACGGGACGGCCCCATATGTGGAGGATCTAGCGAGTGGTGC
>JAAESQ010000699.1 GCA_024229275.1 bacterium
CGTTTCTCGAGCACGACTCGCAGCACGAGACCATCGGTTCGATCTCAAACGAACGTACATTCTCTATGGATATCGGCAACCGGGATGCCGTCAAGAAGCAGCTGCTGGCACTGTGCGAGCGAGTGTGCTGGCGAGCGAGGAAACGGGACATCCGTGCGCGGACCGTGAGCCTCAAGCTGCGCTACTCGGACTTCGAAACTCTCACCCGATCTCGAACCCTGAGTCAGCCGGCCAATGACGAACAGCGGGTGTATGGATACGTCCTCCACCTCCTGAAGACGGCATGGACACGCGAACTACCGATCCGCCTCGTCGGTGTCTCCCTGTCGAATCTCGAAGGTCCATCTTCTCAGCTCGCTTTTGCCTTCGCTGAGGAGCACCAGCGCTCCATCGGGACCGCCATCGATGCTGTGCGCTCCCGTTTCGGCTACAACGCCATCCGGCTCGGCGCCACCGGCGAGAGCCGGTGGCTGGAGCAAAAGGAAGAATCGCCCGAGGTTGCTGAAGCCGAGGGCGAAGAGAACGGCGAGCATGAGAGCGATTCTCTCCTCCGCGGTGACGACTGACAGAGTGATCCCGGCTATGCGCAACTTGCGAATCTGGCACGTAGCACGTCGAATACCCGGGTGCTTGGCACCGATGCGAGGTTGCTGGACACCTTTTCAGGTGAGTCACAGCCCGATGCTCTGATGGTCAATACTATGATGATGCCGGATGGGATGAGTATTCACACCTATCTCCGGCCTGGCATCCATCTGAGAGCTGAATAGGAGACAGATCATGAAGCGAATTTTCACATTGTGCATGACTCTGGCCGCTGTGGTGGGGTTCTTGGCGTGCTCTGAGAGTGAAGACCCAACGTCGTGGCAGCAACCACCATCCGGTGCTCAAGCTGGGGATTATTCTGTTGAATCCTGCGTACATACAGCGCGGGAGGTCGAGTATGTAGCCGAATGTGGCATTCTGATCGTTCCGGAGAATCGAAATGACGAGAAGTCACGAGTGATTTCACTACCTGTGAAACGTATTCGGGCCTCGAGCGACACTCCGCTAGAACCCATCTTCTACCTCACCGGCGGGCCGGGTGAATCAAATATGGACTACAGCCGAGTAGCCTGGTTCCACGAGAACCACGACATCGTTTTGGTCGGCTATCGTGGAGTCGACGGTTCGGTTGTTCTCAATTGCCCAGAAGTCTCAGAAGCTTTCTCCTCGGGCATTCCGTTGTTGAGTAGCGAAGGAATGGCGGCGCAAGCAAACGCCTACTCAGTCTGCGCAGATCGTCTGCAAGCAGACGGTGTTGAACTGGCCGGCTACACCGTGCTCGAGGTTGTCGATGATATTGAGGCCGCCCGGCAGGCACTTGGCTACAGCTCAATCAACCTCGAGAGTGGCAGCTACGGCACCCGCCTCGCCCAGATCTACTCGTGGCGCTACCCGGATCATGTGCACCGCAACGCTATGGTTGCTGTCAATCCCCCCGGTCGATTTTGGTGGGACCCTGCGATCCTGCACGAGCAGATTCTGAGGTATTCGACCCTGTGTGCCGAAGATGAGTATTGCTCCTCGCGCACAGATGATCTAGCGGCTTCGATTCAAAAGGCTCTCGATGCCATGCCTGAACGCTGGCTTATTTTTCCAGTCGATCGTGATGCGGTGCTTATTGCTACTTTCATTGGGCTGTACTCAACCGATGGCGCAGCGCTGACTTTCGATATTTGGCTTGCGGCAGCAGAGGGGGACTACAGCGGGATGGCTCTGGTGACCGCTGCGTTGAAGTATATGGTTCCGGCTGGTTATACATGGGGCGACAACGCATCAAAAGCGTGTAGCGCCGACTATGATTACGATCCCACCGTAGATTATATTGCTCAAGCTACTCCAGAACCATATCTTATCGGCTCGCCCGGTTCCGCAATGGGATGGGCCGCAGCGGCCGGATGGCCTGTCAGTAAGATCCCTGATGAGTACCGCTCCGCACAGCCCTCGGCAGTCGAAACACTGATGCTCAGTGGAACATTGGATGTGTCAACACCAGCCCAAAACGCCCGCGACCAGCTCTTGCCACTGCTTGAGAATGGAGAGCAGGTTGTCCTGTCAGGTTTCGCTCACACTGGTGATCTCATCTATCACCAGCGCGAAGCAACACGACATCTGCTGAGCACGTTCTTTACGACCGGGCGGGTTGACGCTTCCCTGTTTGAGTCCAACAGGGTGAATTTCAAGGCCAGTTGGGGCTTTCCTCTCATCGCCAAACTTGTGTTGGCGGGCGGAACCCTTGCGATGGTCGTATTACTTCTTGTGTGTCGCTACGTGTTTCGCCTGGTGCGGCGAAAGATCCGTTTCAACACTGGGAACGCATCAGCTTGATGGGTACCGCATCCCTGGATGACTACAACAGGCACGTCCCTCTTGACCCTCCGCCATTTGAAGAGCGTGTGATCCACCGCTGACACTCGGGAACAACAACTGCAGCTGAGAGGTTTACCCCTGCAGAACCTAACTGTTGGGATTGCAATCGAGTTGTTGTTCGCCAATCACTTCCTGTAGACGGCGACGGCATCTGATTTCAGGA
>JAAESQ010000700.1 GCA_024229275.1 bacterium
GCTGCTAGTCACGCCGGAGTTGATTAAAGAACTTCGGGAATTCGAGTGGAAGGTAGACGTGGACGGTAAAGAGGCGAGAGGCTTAGCGGGGGCGCCGGAGAGACGCGGCGCGCACGATGACCTCGGAATGGCCGCAATGCTCGCCCTCCAGGGCGCGTCGCAACCAGTAGTGGGGGCTGTGTGATGAAGATAGCCTCACGCTTTATCGGTGGTCCCCGTGATGGCCTTATGGCTGATATTGACGTGCGCAGCAAGTGGGTAAACGTACCATGTGTTAACTTTCCGCCGGGTGACTTTGTGTACAAACGCACCCGGACGGGCGTGTATGAGTTCGACCACTTCGGGGAGTGCTCGTGTGGGGATTGCAAAGAGCGCAGGCGCGACCAGGCAGTTGACGTTGGGGGTGTCTGGTGATGGACGGCGGCACATGGGCATTGGTTGGCGTGATGCTGGTAGTCACTGCGGTGACGGTGATGGTACTACGGGGGCGTAAACGATGAGTGAGACTGAGCCGACAAGTATTCACGAATTGATTGTACAGCAGATAGCGGGGGCCGACGCCAAGAGACGGGACCGGCTAATGCGCGAGATGTGGAAAGAGAATCCCTTAGACGACGATTCAACGGGACGACGGGTGGACGACGATGGGTGCATTGATAGACCTAAGCGATAGATTCAATCTCTCTCAGAGTAAGAGTGATACGGACATCTCGGGCAAAGAGTGGCCGCCGCTCTCTGAGCGCGAGCGCCTGAAAGCCTACGCCGACAACCGTGACCTGTTCGACGGTGAGCACCAGAACGTCCTTTCCGGTAAACACAACGCAACCCACGAATACGAATACATATCAGTCAACGTGCCGAAGAACATTGTCACGGTCGTTGCCGACCTGCTGTTCGGTGAGGACCTTGCGCTGGTCTATGACGACGACGTTGACGATGGGGCGAAAGAAAAGGTTGACGATATATGGAGCCGCAACCAGATGCAGGCGCTTCTATTCGAGGGTGCACTGGATACCGGTTATTCGGGTGACGGTATCTGGACGGTGGGACGTGAGGCTGACGGGGAGAGCGGCCTTGCGAAGATCAAGACGCACCCGGCCGATACGTGGTTTCCTGAGCAGAATCCAGATGATGTGCGCGACATCTTGAGGCACCGGCTTGCGTGGGTGAAGAAGTACAAGACGGAGGGCGGTAAGGAACAGGACTATCTCCGCGTCGTGGTCCACGAGAAGGGCCGTGTGCTGCACGAGCTGTACCGGCTAGTGAAGGGCAAGATTGACGGCCCCGCGTCGCCACAAGAGTGGGGGCTGTTTTATGACACGCCACCTGATCAAGAGCAAGAGGGCATACCGGACGAGTTCCTGCTGGAGCATGTGCCGAACTTCCGGACGGCGCGGGAATACAAAGGCACCAGCGAGTACAAGGGCTGCGAGGACCTGTTCGCTACACTCAACGGCACGGTCACGCAGATAGACGGCATCCTCCAGCGGCACAGCGACCCGCAGATAGCGATGCCCGTCGAGATGTGGCACGACCAGACGGACGGCGGGAGGAAGCAGCCCGACATCGCGCGGTTGCGGGCGTTCGCAATCGATCAGGCGGGCACTAAGCCTGAGTACATTACTTGGGACGGCAAGCTCACCGACAACCTCGCGTTTATGGACACGACGATGCAGCAGATTGCGTTGGTGAGCGAGACGGCGCCGCAGCTCTTGTCTCGAGGTGAGTGGGGCGGCGACTTAAGCGGGCGGGCGCTGAAGATTCTCTTGATTCGCACGCTGGCGAAGGTACGGCGCAAACGGCGCTACTATGACGCGATGATACCGCGGCTACTGGAGAAAGCGCAGTTGATGGAAGGTGTAACTGAGCCGATTAAGGTAAGGCTTGATTGGCCGGACGGTCTACCCGACGACATTCTCGAGCGTGTCGAAGTCGTGGACCGGAGACTCGCCAACGGTACCGAGTCGCAGAAGGGCGCGATTAAGACGCTCGACGGAGGGACCGACGAACAGGCCGAGGCGAAGATTAACGAGATTGACGAGGACGGCGGCCGTGAGGACGCCCAGATGGAACGCACGGTCCAGGGACGACAGGCGCCGACGATACCTGTCAATGTGAACTTGGGAGACGTTGAGTAGTGACTTTATTGTATGTGATGCTCTTGGCGCTTAACGCTGTCTTGGTCGTTTTTGGTTTCGTGCTTA
>JAAESQ010000701.1 GCA_024229275.1 bacterium
ACGAGCGTTGATCTCCGTGCAGCAAAACGCGGAGGGAGCAAAGGGGCCCTACTTTGGTGTGCTTGCAAAGCAAGGAAGGAGTGTGGGATTGCCGTGAGGCTATCAACCCCGCAGAAGCTTCGGGACTTGCAGCGCAAGCTCTACGTGAAGTCCAAGCAGGAGCCGGAGTACCGGTTCTATTCGCTGTACGACAAGATTTGTCGTAGAGATGTGTTGGAGCATGCCTGGCGGCTCGTTCGAGCAAATCGGGGAGCAGCTGGCATCGACGGAGTCACTATTGAGGCAGTCGAAGAGCAGATTGAGGAGTTGTTGGATGCGTTGCAGGAAGAACTAAAGAGCAGGCGTTACCGTCCAGAAGCTGTCCGGCGTGTCTATATTCCGAAGCCGGATGGTCGGCGGAGGCCACTTGGCATACCCGTCGTGCGCGACCGAATCGTCCAAGCTGCAGCGAAGCTGATCTTGGAGCCGATTTTCGAAGCGCGATTCGAACCCATCTCCTATGGGTATCGGCCTCAACGTAGTGCGGCCGATGCCATGGAGCGGGTTCGGATGGTCTGCCACGGGCGTCGCTGGGCCATTGAGGTGGACGTAGAGGGCTACTTTGACTCTGTTGATCACCGGCGGCTGATGGCCATACTGGCGCGCAAGATAGCGGATGGTGCGGTGCTTGCTCTGATTCGAGGTTGGCTGAATGCGGGGATTGTCGAACCCGATGGTCGGAGAGTTCGACCTTCGCAGGGAGTTCCGCAAGGTGGTGTAATTTCGCAGCTGCTCTCGAATGTGTTTCTCCATATGTTCGATCGATATTGGCGCGTCAAGGGTTTGTCGAAGAAGGCAGGCCCCTGGGACGGGCAGCTGATTCGGTACTGCGATGACATGCTCGTCATCACGGGCGCCGACCCTGAGCGCCTGATTGGCATACTGGAGAGACGCTTGGCGAGCATGGGGCTCCGGTTGAATCGGCAAAAGACGCATATTGTTGCTCTCGACGTTCAATCTGCACACTTTCTCGGCTTCGAAATTCGAAGGCTCCGGAACTGGCGAGACGGAGGGTCTTGGCTACGGATAGCGCCGAGTCGAAAGGCGGAGGCGCAGATCCGGACGAAGGTTCGTCGAATCGTCAGCCATCGACGGCCGGTCTCCTTGCGGGACATGGTGTCTCAAGTTAATCCCGTCCTTCGTGGGTGGGTAAGTTACTTCCGTCGATGTAATGCTTCATTCTCTCTGCAGCGGATTCATGAGTACAGCGAATTCAAGGTCCGGAAGGTTATACAGCGACGGCGCCGGTATCGTACTTTCGAGTGGCACCATGTGAGTCTCTCCGAAATCTACGATGCCATGGGGCTGTATAACGACTACACCGTACTCCCGTGCATGTCTTCACGTGAAAGCCATCGGAGAGCCGTATGCGGGAAAACCGCACGTACGGTTCGATGAGGGGGCGCTGGAAACGGAGCCATGGTGAGGTCTACTTGGGCACGAAGCTGGAAACGGCGGATACAGGAGCAGCCGACAAGGCTGCGAGTCTAATGGGGTGAAAGTCCCCTGCCGTCAATTGCCCGGAATCGGACGGCTAGCATACCCGATGCACATGAAGGTAACGACATGTGTTCTGCTCGGGTGGAAACGCCACGGCTGCCCTGCGGACATAGAGCCGCAGCGGTAGGAGCGACCGGGGTGGCAAGCAAACCTGGGGGCCTGAACGTAAGGAATGATGACCATCTCGAAAAGGTTTCCCGCTCGGAAGTCGCTGAGCGGATCATCGCGGTGAGCCGACCTGTTTCTGTATCTCGGGGAAGGCTGATACCGCGCGGGAAGAAACGGGCAAGTGCACCGCGCGGACCCGCCGGGATAGAGATCCAAGCACCCAGGGAAAGACTCGCAGAGATAACGTCGGGAAGGGCCCACCTCCAGCAGGGGCTGGCAGCAACCTGCAAAGACCTCTCGGAGGAGCACTATCGCAGAGTCGAGAGGAGGATTTTTGGGTCTGGCGCATGAGCGCGTATGAGCAATGAAGGAGAGGTAACGCTCTCCGAGGTGGCTCGTGAAGCCACCCTGAAGCGGGTAACGCCCGCAACAGGCGAAGGGGCTCTGGGCACTTGGCGGTCCCGGGAGGTCATCCGGACTTTGAGCCGGGGTATGACCGCCCCGAAGCAGGGACGAGACTGTGAGTAAACGACGATCGCGAGGGGTGTATGCGGGCCAGCGCTTAAGCCTCAGCGGCCGCCGGAAGGCTCACGGAGGAAAGCCAAGGTCAGAACCGGACTCGGGAAATCCGACCGTCCGGGATCGTAGGGGGGCCTGGGGAAATGTGGCCCATGGTGGAACTGGGAACCCACCTCGCAACCGAAAGGGCGGGGCTGGTAACCCTCCACCTACAGGTGCGCGCGCCCCAGTTCTATCCCGACGACAAGACCGCAACCTCACGGACCACCGCGCCAGCCCTCGACCCTACCAGCCAGTCGAGGGGGAGGCGGGCCAGTCGAGGCGGACGCGCCGGGGGTTGGGGGCAAAGGCACTCTCGTAGAGCTTCACCGGGGTC
>JAAESQ010000702.1 GCA_024229275.1 bacterium
GGAGCGGCAACGCAACACTGCACAAGTGGCGGTGAATTGGCAATTCACCACCACCGACGCGAGAATCAAACTGAGAAAACTCTACCCAACAATCCAGCTGCAATGAGGCACTAGAGCAATCTCAATCCAAATGTAGCGGCCGCCCCCCGTGGCAATAGTGTCCGGGATTCTTGGCGTTCTCACTGGCACGATTTTCACACCCTAACATAATAGTAACTTGCGCTGGCGCTTCGGTTCTGCTTTAATCTGGGTCGTGAGCAAGCGAAAGACCAAATCGAAGAAACGCAAGAAGCCAGAGATCTTGCACGCCGGTCGCAAGCTGTTGCAGCCACTCGAGGAACAGTTGCAGACGTTGCGCGACGTGCCCGTCCACGGCAACCGTACGCTCTTCCTCGATCAACTCGTCGTGGCACATCTGCTCGCATTCTTCAATACCAGCGTCGATAGCCTTCGTCGCATCGAGGATGTCTTTGAATCCCGCAGCGTGCGCAAGAACCTCAAGATGTCGCGTGTCCCCAAGAGCACACTTTCCGATGCCCAGCGCGTTTTCGATCCGCAATTGCTCAAGCCCATCATCGATGATCTCAAATGCAAAATGCCCAAGATCGTCCACGACCCGAAGTTGGCTGAACTGGTCGAAGACCTGATCGCGGTGGACGGTACCTTCTATACGGTGGCCTCCCGCGTGGCCTGGGCCCTACACGGCAAACCCAACGATCCCGACGCCTCCCCGTCCAGGGGAGCCTTCCGCGTCGACGTTCACTACGACTTGCTGCGCGGTGTTCCCGAACAGGCCGTGGTCAGTAACGGCCGGTTGGCAGAACAGGATTCGCTGGCCGCTCGTATCGAGTCCGGCAAGCTCTATATCACGGACCGCGCCTACCAGGCTTTCCAGTTGTATGCCGAGATCGTGGCCGCCGAGAGCGATTTCGTCGTTCGGCAGCGAAAGTGCGCACTGTTCGAGACTGTCGCCGACCGACCGTTGAGCGACGCCGATCGGGTTGCCGGTGTTCGCAGTGACAAGGAAGTGTCGATTCCCTCCTACCGCGGGAAACCGCTGCGTGGCACGCGTCTGCGCCTAGTAGAATTCGTGTTCATCGACCGTAACGATGAGCCATGTCGGATTCGGCTGCTGACCAATCGGCTGGACCTGCCTGCGGAGATCATCGCACTGCTTTACCACTATCGGTGGCAGGTCGAACTGTTCTTCCGCTGGCTCAAATGCATGGCAAACCTACGTCACTTCTTCTCCGAGTCGGAAGAGGGCATCACAATCCAGATTTATGTTGCCGTTATCGCCACACTCATGTTGGCGCTGAAGACGAATGCCGTACCCAACGTCTACGATTTTGCCCTTATCGGCCATGTGTTCGGTGGTCTGATGCCGATGGGCGAAGCCATGGAGACTGCAAAACGCCGGCATCGCGAACGCGAAATGGCCAAGCAACGCCGGCTCAAAAAACTAGGTCGATAGCCACCGCGCCACTCCATCGGCTGAGTTGCGCGGCCGCGAGTATGCGCCGGCCTTCAGACCTCAAACAGGCCCCGCTCCGCGCAAACGCTGATCGAGGCGTCTCTTGAGGAAAACACGCGCCTCCAAACACCGAAGGCCGGCAAAAAAACGACGAATCCCGGACACTATTGCCACGGGGGGCGGCCGTCGCGAATCCTCTGGGCGGCGACGCTCAGACTGCGGATGGCCTTGGTCCGGTTGCCGCGGTCGATCGAGACGCAACCGGTGGCCGCCAGGGCCCACCCGAAGATAGGGATGCGGAA
>JAAESQ010000703.1 GCA_024229275.1 bacterium
ACGGCGACAACGTCAAATCTGGTCGGCTGCTCCCATAGATTGAATTGGCTGAGATACAAACTGGCGAGCTTTGCGAGTTGGCCTTGTTTCTTCTCGTCAACTGCACCCAGCGCATCATCGTAGTTCTCGCTCGAACGCGTCTTTATCTCGACGAAGATGATCCGTTTGCCACGCTGAGCGACCAGGTCTAACTCTCCCGCCGGATGACTCCAGTTACGGTGGCGCACCCGATATCCCTTGAGTAGAAGCATAAACATCGCCGCGATCTCGCCTCGTTTGCCAAGTCGGTGCCGCGGATCCTTCATCTCAAGATCAAACGTCAGCTATTTCGCTTTCCGGCGCGACCTCCAGCAGAAAACAGTCGCGCCTTCATGAAGTCACGGTTCATTCTGGCGATACCAGAGATCGAGATCTCCTTTGGACAAACCGCCTCACACGCGCGATAGTTCGAGCACGCTCCAAATGATTCTCGTTCCATCGCTGCAACCATCGAACGCGCCCTCTCTTCCCTTTCAGGCTGCCCCTGCGGTAGCAGGCCAAGGTGAGAGAGCTTGGCACCGACGAAGAGCATCGCCGCACTGTTCGGACAGGAAGCAACACAGGCACCGCAGCCGATGCACTCAGCGAAGTCCATTGCCAAATCGGCGTCTTCTTTACGAATTGGAATCGCGTTCGCGTCAGGTGCGGAGCCGACGCGTGCCGAATTGAATCCACCGGCTTGCATGATTCGATCAAAGGCACTTCGATCGACTACGAGATCACGCAGCACGGGGAACGCCTTGGCCCGCCATGGCTCAAGCACAAGGACGTCTCCGCCCGAGTAGTGCCGCATGTGCAGCTGGCAAACTGTGCTGCCCTTCTGCCCACCGTGTGCTACACCGTTGATCACGAACCCGCAGCATCCACAAATACCCTCGCGACAGTCATGCTCGAAGGCAACTGGATCCTCGCCTTTCTCGATCAACCTTTGATTGAGCACATCGAGC
>JAAESQ010000704.1 GCA_024229275.1 bacterium
CTACATTCAGTGTGTCCAACATGCGATCCGTCCAAACCGCTGAATAAGCCCACGCGGATATCTCCGGTGTCTCTCCGGTCTGTGTAGCCGCGAACGGCACTGTGACCGGGATGTAATCTTTACGTTTTCTTGGATTAGCCATGTCGCATCTACCTTCCTGTCCCCCTTGACTCCACCGAGTTGTGTTGATCGGCTTCATCGCTACTATGAGGACTCTGACTTCTGTCGGCCCGCTTCACTTGGTCGGTGTCGATGTCGTCTCGTTCGTTCCCGTTGAGCCACGACATGCTGCTCACGGGCCAGGGTCTATCACCTTGGAGCGACCCGTACTCCCCATGTTAACGGCACTTTCCATCCACGTCTGATTGTCCGACAGTTCTCCCTGCTTAACTCCTTTGACCTTCCAACCATTCCGCCTCCAACCACCGCATCGCCATTTCGCTGCGATCGCTTTGTCACGTTACTTCACCGTCGCAGCTTGCCGCGTCTATCCCCCTGGCAGACCGAATAGGTCGAAGGGAATGCCGTCGCGCGGTCAAGGGTTCGCACACTACCAGTAGGCTCCCCGACAGGCTTGGCCGAAGCGAGTTCGCTTTACTACGGACTGGTTGTTCGTTTCAGGTTGCTCCCCACCCCTCCTCATGGAGACGCAGTTACCACTGTCAACTTCAGGCCGGTAACGTTAGCCTGGTAGGGACTTCCACCCTACTGATCAAAGGCCTTTACAGGCGCACTAGCCATCACGCTCCGCGTTATGTAGCTCGCGCTAGAGAATCGGGCCCGTTTCTGATGAGGTCGGCACGACAAACAACTCGCACCTTCTCTCGTGATGGCTACTTGGCGAACCCGCGATGATCCCGGTACCACGCAAGGCCATTTTAGTACGTTCGTCCCAACGTGTCGGCGATCACGATCTTCAGCTGTTGGGCGTCGATC
>JAAESQ010000705.1 GCA_024229275.1 bacterium
ACTGCGTCCGGTCACCGACTGGGCTCACTACAATCACCGCTACACCTCTGACATCCTCAATACGCCCGATATCGATCCTGAAGCCTACGAGAGATCCTCCCCAATCGAGTTTGCCGATGGTCTTGCCAAACCACTGCTGATCGCCCATGGCATGCAGGACGACAACGTCTTCTTCTCGGATACTGTGCGATTAGTACAGAAGCTGATTGAATTGGGAAAGGAAGACTTCGAGACAGCCATATATCCTGTAGAACCGCATACTTTTCGTGAGCCCTCGAGTTGGCTCGACGAGTATCGACGCATCCTCAAGCTCTTCGAGCGGCACCTGAAGGAGTAGGGTTCTTTAGTTCGATGGCAAGTGGCTTTCCGGCGCAACGGTGAGCTGCTCCTAGGTGCTACCTGAGCCTCCTGCAATACTCTCAGTTATGTCATTCAGAGGAGCGAAGCGCCGAAAAATCTCCCGTCGAGGTTTAGCAATCTGACGACGAATAGTAGCCAGCATATTGCTGATTTGAAAGGGAGATCTTTCGACTCCGCTTCGCTGCGCTCCCAAAGACAAAGCTCTTCAAGAATGTCATCCCGACCGAGCCATGGGCGAGTGGAGGGATCTCCCGACGAGCTAAGCAAACTGCTTGAATACAACATCATACGGTCTAACAAATGGAGCGGGAGATCCATTCGACTCCGCTGCGCTCCGCTCAGGATGACCACCTTTTAGCGGCATTGTCATTCCATGAGTATCCGCCGCGATTGCGGCTTAGCAGTGCTCAAGATGACAAGCCTGGTGGACGTGGGCACGGGCGTAGTGCCCGGCGAGTTTGCAGGCAGCTTACGTATCGTCTCTGGCTTTTTTTTCCTTGCTGTAGAAACAGCCGATACCGGTAATTGCCAATGTGGGCGCCACCACGAGGTTTATCAGTGTGAGGAGCTGCCAGTGCCAGTAGTCAGCTACGCTCACGCCGAGAGTTGCCATCATGAAGACCGCAGTCGGGTGCCAAGGGATGATGCTCTCAAGCATCGTGCCGTAGTCCTCGATCGAGCGCGACAG
The DNA here is from genome assembly GCA_024229275.1 of bacterium. Taxonomy (GTDB): domain Bacteria; phylum Acidobacteriota; class Thermoanaerobaculia; order Thermoanaerobaculales; family Sulfomarinibacteraceae; genus JAAESQ01. Next base: position 1,049 of record JAAESQ010000705.1, read on the forward strand.
CACTTTACGTTGGATACCCATGCTGTCGAATCGACTTTTGAAGGCGTCGCCGACGATGAAACTGGTAGCGAATTGGTTCGACGTCAGTGAATTAGTGAAGCCTGATGCTGCGAGAGCGGCGAGGATTGTCGTCGATTTGTGCTTGGCAAATCGGAAGGTCCGGGCGACAACGAATGGGATGGCTCCCAGGTGATCCATTGCACCGACAAAGACAAACACAATGAAAGCAATAAAGATGGCGTCAGCCATGGAGTAGAGTCCGCCGCGGTTGAGAAGGAGTGCAGCCTGGTCGGGAATCTCTCCTGCCCAGGGCGCCATGTCGACGTGGAATCCTCTGTAGAGAGATTGCATTACGTCGCCGATATTGAACCTCTGGAAGATCAGGGCGAGGGCGCACGACGCCAGCATCGACACCATCAAGGTCGGGACAGTGGACTTCCTTCGCAGCGAACCGATCAAAACAATGACCGGCGGCAGCAGAAGGAGAATGTTGAAGCGGAAAATCTCCACTATGGCTTCAAGGAACGGTTCGATCGACGAGAGATCTGTCGTGGCTATTGCCGGTGGAAAGATGAAACCGAGGCAAGTGAATGCGGTCGCGGCCAGCACTGCGGATGGGATTGTCGTGAACATCATGGAATGGATGTGATCGAAGAGATCGACATCGGTTGCGAGGGCGGCCATGTTGGTAGTGTCTGAGAGTGGTGACATCTTGTCACCAAAGTAAGCACCGCCGATGATGGCACCCGCGGTGATCCCAAGATCTGCGCTCATTGCAGTAGAGATCCCGATGAGGACGACTCCGATAGTGCCTGCAGACCCCCAGGATGTTCCGGTCAAAGTAGAGAACACAATCGGTACAACGAATGCCAGGAGATAGAGGAAGGTCGGATTGATGATAGTGAGTCCGTAGTAGACCAGCATCGGTATGGTCCCACTCACAATCCAGCTCGAAACTATCAGCCCGATCGAGAACAAGATAAAAAACGCCGGCAGAGCTTTGGATAGCTTCTTGATAATTGAGGCCTGAATCTCCTCCCAACCATATCCAAGCCAAAACTGCTGTCCGATGGCAAAGATTGCAGCGAGGATGAAGATGACCTCAAGAGGAAACGCCGGTTGGCCCTGCAGGAGAGGCCGCAGTATGAGACCCCAGACAATCAGGATCAGAAGGAAGAAGATCGGCAGCGCCGCCTGCAACAGAGTCAGGGGCTTGTGGTCTTTGTCTGGCATGGAACGACTCCACTAGTCGGTACGGCTACGGTGAATAGGACCTGAATTCAGGCATAGCCTACCAGGAGCTGGTGGCACGACCCACTCGAAATAGAGCCTCTAAGAAACACTCACGATGATTCTGGCTAAGAATGAAACCGAGCACCATGTAGTGTCGTGTCTTGTTTTTAATACTTCGCTACGAAAACTAAGCCTTAAAATGAGATAAGAGTGAAAACAATCGAGGTTGTTAGAGGCTGAAACCTTGGAGGTTGCTCCTAGTTCTTCGCTTTGTGGGCTGCTCGTGAGGTAGAATCAGCCCAAAGATGATCACACTTCATGTGTCGCCAGCCCGAGGCCGGGCGTTCGAGTCGGTACTCGAGAAGCAGGAGGCTGTGATCGGCCGCTCCTCGCAGGCCGACATCACCGTCAAGGATCCGTACGTGTCCCGGCGACATGCTCGGATTTTTCTCAGTGACGAACAGTGGAAGGTCGAAGACCTCGAATCCCGCCAAGGAACCACTGTCAACGGAGTTGAGGTGGCCGAGCCAACGCCACTTCTTAGCGGCGACGTCATTGGAATGGCCAACACTGTCATTACCGTCGTCAACGTCAGGATTCGGGGTACTGAATCGGATCAACCTGTAGTCTTCCGGCCGGCGTCGGATGTCTTGCTGGATTCAAAAACGCCGCTCCCGAATTCTGAGCCTGGCGCCGGTGAGTCTGCAAGTGGCAACTTCGCTCGGATCCATACCCTCAATGAGATTCACGATGCGCTCGGGAGATCCGTTGCTCTGGATGAACTGCTCGAACTCATCCTCGACCGCGTATTCGATCTCCTCAAGCCGCAGCAGGCGTGTGTGTTTCTGAGAACGGATGCGGACGAGTTTGAAAGCGTTGGACATCGGTGTTTGCCTGGAACTCCGCAGGACTTGACGCCTTCCCGAACGCTTATCGACGAGGTTATCGGCAAAGAGATGGCTGCTCTGGTCAATGATGCCGGCCGCGACGAGAGGTTTTCATGTGCCTCAGGTCTCCGTGAAGCGGGTGTTCAGAGTCTTGTTGCGGCTCCATTGCTCGATCCAGAGGGTGGACTCGGCATGATTGTCTTGTGTTCTTCGGATACGGAACGACAGTTCACTTCAGGAGATATGGAGCTGTTGGTCTCACTGGCGTCCGTGGCCGCGATGCGGATCCGTAATCTATCGCTTGCAGAGGAAGCTGCGGAACGGCGTCGGCTCGAGAAGGAGCTTGCCCTTGCGAGGGAGATCCAGGTTGCTCTACTACCCCAGGACATGCCGAAGATGGATGGTTACCAGCTTCACGGTGGCAACATACCCTCGCGTCTGGTTTCCGGCGATTTCTACGAGGCGGTGGAGCGTTTCGATGGTCGTGAGTGTGTGTTGATGATGGTCGATGTGTCCGGCAAAGGTATCGGCGCTTCACTGGTGGCACAGCACATCGAAGCGAGCTGTTTTGCCTTGATCGAGGGAGGGTATTCGCCGCAAGAGATCCTCACGAGAGTCTCGCTCTCTCTCCATCGGCGGACCCAGCCGGAGAGGTATGCCACAGTGTTTCTCGCGGCACTTGAACCGGATTCGGGCAAATTGACGTATGTCAACGCAGGACATGTGCCAGGATTGGTTCGACGTGTCGACGGAGACGTTGACGCTCTCCCGTCACGAGGTTTCCCAATTGGTCTGATGCCCGAAGCGAGTTACGAGCAGAGCAGCACTCGACTCGAGCCTGGAGAAACACTGATCCTCTACACGGATGGATTCACAGAGGCTGAGAATCCGGGCGAAGTAGAGTTTGGTGTCGATCGTTTTTCCGAACTCTGCTCGCGGCATGGTCAGCATGAACCGGATCGATTCGCGCACCTCATCGAAGATGCCCTTGACTCTCATGTCGGTAGTGGTTCTTACGTCGATGACCGCACTATTCTGATCGTCAGAAGAGACTTGTAGCGGCTCCACGAACCAGCAGTGATTTGACCGACGCCGAGTACGTTTAGAAGGTGTGTACTCAAAGTGTCGGTTCAGCTATGTTCTTGCGCGAGTTTTTCAAAAACCTGAATGAGTTGGGGATAGAAGTCGATCATTGCTGGATACCTGTCCCGGTTGCTTTCGTAGTTTTCCAATGCGACGCAGATGGTCGCAACGTAAGGAAAACCTGCAGTCTTTTCTTCCTTGAGGGCGGTCTTGCCTGCCGCTGCGCCGAAATGTAGAAACGCGAGCCTAGTGGTGATAGCGCGCAAGATATGTTCACTCACAAACTCTGCAGCCTGTGCTTCTGCGTGTTCATTAGAGACCTTCTCGCCGAGTAGTACTTTGGACGAAGTCGCCACGGACTGACTGTTCTGGTCCGTTAGATGGTTGACGAAGGAGTGACCGAATTCGTGCCAGAAAAGTCGTCTGATCCTTGCCTCGGAGCCAAATGTAGGATGACCGTCGACCACATCGCAGGGACCGCCAAGATTGTAGACATCAAAAATCCCTTCGCCACGGTCAATGCGCGGACCGAATCCTCCGCAATGGAAAAGTGGAGCGAGCACAACGTTGTAGCTACGCTGGTGTACCCCAAAGTAGTTTTCGAGATCGGCGATGTAGTCTCGGGGAACCTGATCGAGATAGTTCGCAACCATGTTTCCGTAGGCCTCTGCGTTAGCATCAAAGAAATCCATGAATTTCGACTCTGTGGCGAAGTCTCGGAGTGCGTTCACGAAGAGTTCGAGTTTGTGTCTTCCTCCTGCTCGCTCCAGGACAAAAGGATCGTAGGCCACCACTTCCTCAAGATCGGGCGGAGGGCCTAAATGAAGCATGGCGTGGGGAGGATGGCCGTACCAGAATCCCTGTTGGCTCATCTCCGAGAAAAGTTTCACGGCTGGGTGATCGTTGAACGGCTCAAAGTAGCTCGCCACTGCATCACGGTACGGAAAGTCAAACTGAGTGAGAACTGGATTGCCGTTGAATCCCTTGTAGTCGCTCAGCAGCTGGACCGTCGCCAGGAGTTCGATCCTTGGGTCGACAGTGACTGTCAGACGGCTGGATAGGTCCGTGGATCTCGAAACTCCCTGAGAATCGGCATAGGAAAGAGAAACGGAACAGAGTTGACTGGCTATGAGAAGGAGCTCTAGCGAAGTGTTGAAAGCGCTTTTCAGCATCATTGCTTGCCCTCTTTCGTGTTGTGATCATTGTCCCCAAGGAGCGACCTCTCATCAGTAACTGAACTCGCCAATAGGCAGAACGTGTCGAATCGATGAGGATTTCATTCCAGTCAGTGCATAGCTTCGTCCTCTGGAAGGTGACGACGGAGTTCTGCGATAGAATTCTCCGAACGATGGGTCATTTGCGTGAAGTCTTTGCAGCGATAGTGATTCTGGTGTTTGGAGCACTCTCGGTGCACGGCCAGACGATCAGCGACGGTGACGATTGGAGCATGCCGAGTTGGG
>JAAESQ010000706.1 GCA_024229275.1 bacterium
ATTGTATGTGTATGGCACGCACAAACGTAGACATTGACGATGAAGCATGCGCAACCGTGATGCGCCGGTACCGGTTGTCCACGAAACGCGACGCGGTCAATTTCGCGTTACGAACACTTGCCGCAGAACCGCTCGGCCTCGATGAAGCTCGAAAGCTGCGAGGCACCGGCTGGGTTGGCGACCTTGACGAGATGCGCACCCATCGAAGTTCGTGATTCTCATCGACTCTTCTGCTTGGATCGAGTTTCTACGCGATACCGGTTCTCCCATCTGTCAGCGAGTGGATGACTTGCTGGCCGCCGAAATCGCCACATGTGACGTTGTTCGAATGGAAGTGCTCGCTGGCGCCCGCAACGAGCAACATCTTCAGCAACTGCGCCGCCTCCTCGCCCGAGCATCAACCCTTCCTACGGAGCCTGTGGACTATGATGCAGCAGCGGCGCTCTACCGAACCTGTCGCCAACAGGGACACACGGTGCGTAAGCTCATCGATTGTCTGATCGCTGCCGTGGCTATTCGCGGTAACGTACCAATCCTCCACATGGATGTAGACTTCGATATCCTGGCACAACACACAACCTTACAAGTCGACGCGGTTTAGAAGTTCTCGCAGAAAAATGCATCTGTCTCCGGTCGGGACCCGTCATCGATCAAAACGCGAGGCAATCGGGCTAAGACAAACCGTCCAAGGCACCGTCAGCCAGAACAATTTTTCTTTTCTTCCGAAACGGTGCCACGGAAGGATCAACGTTCTACTGGATATCTCGATATTGCTCTTGCAGAAATTCTACAGCCGCCTGTTGTTCCGTGTATAGGCAGTATAAACGGTCTTTTCGTCCGACAGCACCCGCTCCTCCCGTGCCTCGGAACCTGCGGTAGGTGTCCTGGTCCACCGATTCTTTGCCCTTGTGATCGGACG
>JAAESQ010000707.1 GCA_024229275.1 bacterium
ATGAAACGGCTGCTGAGCTGGCGCCCGAAGGAGGAAGAAAACCGTAAGTTCGCCAAACACCTCCGCAATGAGCAAGCGGCCCTTTTCACCTTTCTCCAGCACCCGGAGCTGCCAGCGACCAACCATCTCGCCGAGCAGGCTCTGCGACCCATCATCGCCACCCGAAAGAACTGCGGCGGCGGCCATCGAACCTGGAAAGGCGCCGAGACCTTTGCCCGGATCGCCACCGTGTTTCGCACGGCTCTACAGCAAGGCCTCGATCCCCAGCTCATCTTCGTCTTCTTGCTCCGCTGCCCGAAACCGACCGTCGCCAAAGACTTCCTGCCTGAGGACGTTCCTACCAATCCTGCCCGTCCTCCCCCCTCTTCCTCTACCTGACGCTGCCCACACGACCCGTGCTCTGAGGAAAAGCTGCTGACCTCCACGCGAGGGAGGCATGAGTCTGTGTGCCTGCTGCCTTCCTGCCATCCCTACCCCGACCGCTCCCAGAGGAACACGCAGCCAGCGATGTGCCCCCGGGATCGTACATACAACCGAATCCCAGAAACGACGACACACACTTCGAACAGCTATGCTTCCACCCTCCGCCGCCAGCCGCCGACCATGCGCCCGATCTCGCGCAAGCGGGAGCAGGCATAGGCGCCTTAGCGACAGAAGCACGAAACCGTTTCACGGATCTTCTCTCCAGGATTCAAGTACCCGCTAAATAGATACGCTTTCGGTAGCTCGCTCTCCGGAGTTCCTCAAGTACGACCTGCTCGGTGTTTCGACCCTTCACGTTTCGCCCCTTTGCGTTTTGACTCTTCACGCCACTATCCACTCTCGTAGTGATCGTAGAGGAGTAGTTGATCGGATTGATCGCATACCGCAGCGGACTTGACCACGCGAGCCACGCGACTCAATCTGACAGACCATCGAGTGGACTCGTCA
>JAAESQ010000708.1 GCA_024229275.1 bacterium
CAGAAGTGGACGAAAAAGATGAAAGATGAAAGATGAATGCAGAGAGATGAAGCAAGAGCCGTCCACCCTTCTGTCATTTTCGTGTAATCTTGCCATCGCGACGGCCTCAGGGTTGTCTTTTGGAGGTATGACATGGCGGTTCCGCTGCTTGATCTGACACGACAGTACGAGCCTTTGAAAGAGGCCTTTCACAGAGAAATCGATCGCCTGTGCACTTCTCAGCGATTCATTCTCGGCCCCGAGGTCGAGGCGTTCGAGAAAGAAGCGGCCGAGGCGCTGGGAGTCGATTACGCAATTGGAGTGAGTTCGGGCACCGATGCCCTGCTTATTGCGCTCATGGCCCTCGATGTTGGTCCTGGCGACGAAGTGATTCTCCCGACTTTCACGTTCTTTGCGACCGCGGGAGTGGTTTCGCGGCTCGGTGCGACGCCAGTATTCATCGATGTCGATCCGATCGACTACTGCCTTGATCTAGAGCAGCTTCGCGATCGAATCAGCGACAAAACCAAGGCCATCATCCCCGTTCATCTTTTCGGTCAGGCGGTCGATATGGATGCGGTTTTGGATGCTGCAGGTTTGGTCCCTGTGGTCGAGGACTGTGCGCAGGCTTGGGGCGCGAGGTTCAAAGGACGCATGGTCGGTGGAATCGGTCGCATGGGCGCGTTCTCATTCTTTCCGTCGAAGAATCTCGGCGGATTTGGCGATGGCGGGCTGGTAACCACTGGTGACTCTGAGTTGGCTGCTTTTCTCAAAGAAATGCGAATGCACGGTCAGTCCGGGCAATATCTCCATCCTCATATAGGGGGGAACTTCAGACTTCACGCTCTTCAGGCAGCAGTGCTCCGCGTCAAGTTGCCGCATGTTCAGGCATGGGTTGACGGCCGACGAGCCAATGCTCAGTCGTATGCGAAGCGTTTTGCAGACGCCGAATTGCTCGAAATGGTCCAGCCGCCGGTAATGGTTGACGGCCGAGGCCACACTTTCAATCAGTATGTGATTCGGGCTTCACGGCGTGACGAATTGCGTCAGTATCTCGTCGATCGAGGGATCGGCGCAGCGGTGTACTATCCGCTACCGCTCCATCTTCAGCCCTGCTTCAATTCGCTGGGTTACAAAAAGGGTGACCTTCCAGTTGCTGAGCAGGCTTCGCACGAAGTTCTCGCGTTGCCGGTTTTCCCGGAACTGACGGATGCTGAGCTTGACGAAGTCGTGGATGCGATTGCGAGCTTCTATCAGAAAGGTTGAGTTGTCCGGCCGATGAAGCGGTTCTTGTTGGTGACGAGCCGATTTCCCCTGCCGGTGCGGCGAGGAAACCAGGTTCGTACCCTGCAATGGATCGAGGCACTCGACGATGTGGACTGCATGGTCGTCGCCCCGAGGCCGGAATCACTCTCTCTCGAAACTGACCTGCGTGAGATGGGTGTCGAGCTTGTGACCTATTCGCCGAGTGTTCTTGGCCGCCTTGCTGGATTGGCTCGTGCCACGATGTCTGGGCGACCGTTGCAGGAGTGCATTTACGATTCTGGATCGGCACGCCGAACTGTTGCTGCTGCGCTAGACAGAGGTGACTACGATCTCGTCATAGTTCAGATGATTCGCTGTGGCTGGGCGGCGGAGATGGTGAGAAACCGCCAGGATTCGCCACCAATTCTCTTTGATGCAATCGATGCGATGAGCCTGCATTTTCGACGTGGTGCTCAATCTCGTGCCTGGCCGCTGAGTTCAGTCGCGAGGATCGAAGCCGCCCGGTGTGCGCGACGAGAAGGTGAGATGGCTGGGTTGGCGGATCTCACCCTCGCGGTGGCGTCGAGGGACATCGATGCGATGACGATCGGTGGGTGTAAAACCTCGGTGCTGCCGGTCGCGGGACGAGAGATTGAGAGTCGCCCGTCCAGTGATGGCCCTCCGACGATTTTGTTATCTGGCAATCTCGGATACCGCCCCACAGTGGAGGGTGCCGTGTGGTTCGCTACCGAGGTCTGGCCTCGACTTCGTGCTGCTGTTCCGACGATCCGGTGGTTACTGGTGGGAGCGCGTCCGGCGAGATCAATCGCAGCACTAGCTCGCCGAGAAGGCATCGAGGTGCACTCGGACGTTGCGGACATGGGACCGTTCTTCTCTCGGTCAACAGTTGCGATAGCTCCACTGCGCAGCGGATCCGGTGTGCCAATGAAGGTGCTCGAGGCATGGGCTGCCAGATTGCCGGTCGTAGCGACGCCATGGGCAGCAGCCGGTGTGGAGGCCGAGGTAGAGGCCGCGCTCGCGGTTGCCGACAGCGCCAACGAGTGGGTAAGCACAGTGACTGAGATTCTTGAGAATGAGTCTATGGCGAGTGCGTTGGCAAGTGCAGGTTTTCAAGTGTGGCGGGATAGCTATTCTCCGCAGCAGATACGCCGCAGAATGCGTGCAGCCGCAGCTTTAGCGGCGAAAGAATAGACTTCGTTTCCGAGTTAGCCTGCACTTCTTACCGATTTCATAGCGAGACGGCCTAGACGCTGTGCCATGTTGGGTTTTTCGTGACTCGACCGCCGCAGGCGCACTTGCGGTGCGTTGAGAAGTTCGAGTTGCGAAAAGCACGACAGGGTGCGGTGTATCGGTCGTCGCAGTAGGAATCGGTGAGAAGGTGCAGGCTAGTTCCAAATGCAAGAGACTCCTACCGTGTTGGCACTTCGAGATAGTCGTTGACAGCTCGTCTCAGATTCTGGTCAGCGATCATGCTCTCGAGCCTTTTGTTGACGCGTACAACGCGAGCCAAGTGAGGTATCGCCTCCGTTCGTTTCCCGCGAGCCGCGAGCGTGATACCTAGTCCCAGCTCTGCTTCCTCGTGTGGCCAAAGGGTGAAGGCGGTGCGAAATGCGTCCTCCGCACCGAGGTGTTTTGCGGCGAGTAGGCGGCTCTTGCCAACGAGTCTCCAGACTTCCGGAGCAAAGACCTTGTGCTTGTTGGCGTAGCGAACGGCATCAGCCTCGATTCGACTGGCGAGAATCGGGCGCTTGTCGCGATCTACTGATTCCACGAGGCCGAGTACAGCGTTTGTCTTGAAAAGCCATCCGCCGTGAGAGACGCGGCTATGAGCCCACATCGAGCCGGCGCCGACAACTCCGAGAATCAGGATCGCGGTTGCCAAACGCATTGGCTTGCGGGCGGTGTACCAATTTGACGGAGATACCGCGAGGAGTTCGGCAAGAAGTAGAATGCAGGGGATCAAACCTGTGGCGATATGTGTCGGATAGTGAAGCAACAGAAACGGCACGAAAGCAGCGCCG
>JAAESQ010000709.1 GCA_024229275.1 bacterium
AGGCCAGCCCTGGCCCGGGATCGGCGCGTACCGATCGGATGGGGAGTCTACTTCGCTCGCCACTGAGACTGCAGCAGATAGCAGAATCATCATGGCCACACGGATTCGAACTCGTCGCATGTCATACCTCCAGACCGGTTCAGGATCGTTGACCGCGATCATGCTCATGCACTTTGCATCTTGCGCCTTGAACCTTGCACCTTGCATCTTGCACCTATCGCCCCAACGGGATCTCAACGACCTCTGCACTCACCCAGCAAACATCCATACTTCCTCCCCGGTCGCTGCCGAAGAAGAGGTACTTCCCATCCGGTGAAAACTGACCGAAGCGGTCGTCTCCCGGTGAGTTGAGCGGCGCTCCGAGATTCTTCGGTTCAGTCCAGGAACCGCCTTCTTTGAGGGTCGAAGAATATAGATCTAAACCGCCGAGGCCTCCGGGGCGATCGGATTCGAAGATCAGAAACGAGCCGTCCCGCGAGATGTTGGGATAGCCGTCGATGTACTCAGTGTTGACCACCGGCAGTCGAACAGGTTTGGAGCACCGACCGTCTTCGAATCTGGCAGTAAAAATATCCCTGGCGTCGTCTTCGTCCAGCCCGCGACCCGAAAAGACTACAACGCCGTCGTCAGCGATGGTCAAGTACCCGCTGAATGGTAAGTCCTCATCAAATTCTAGAGGCATTGGCTCGGACCAATCGTTCCCTCCCCACGATGTGGTCCACAGATGCCATCCGAGTTCCTTTCCCTCTCTGGGGCGCTTTGAACAGAAGAACATCGTATTTCCGTCAGCGGTCATGTAGGGAGTGTCGTTCGTGAACTCGGCGCCGAATGAAGTGGCAGCGGGTTCGGTCCAGGCGCCGTCCCGAAAGGTGCTGAACATGATGATCCCTGTCGTGGGGTCTTGTTTTTCGAGCGTCCAGTAGACCGACTTGAGGTCCGGAGAGAAGACCGCGGGGCTGTGCTCGTAATGTTCCGTTGAGACGACTCCCGGGGCGAAGATCTCCGGCTCCATTCCAGGGGGTTGCTGCCCGAAGTACTGATCCGAGACATCAAAATGGGTCTGTGTTTCACCAACATCAACACACCCACCAACAACAATGGCCGAAACCACAAGAACCAAGGCGCCCACGCGCTCATGTTTACGGATCACCTTTGCCTCCTCCAAATCCAGACGACCTCAACAAAGCCATGATCATCCACTGGAGGCATACGAAGGACCTTGAAGGCTGTTCGCAGAATTCACAGCTTTTTGCATCCGTGGTCGCTTCTGCATCTTGGGTGCCAAGTGAACATCCATATTCTCTACGCGAACGGCGCGCCGATGTTGCGGCATTGCGGGGAGAACGAAAACCCGCCAGAAGGGATGAAAAAAGTTGTGAAATCTTGATGCCTCAATCCTCGAAAATGAACCGGAGAGCGCAAGGTCCGTACAACAATCAATGTCGCAAGTCGATCAGCTGATTCTGCTCTTTCAACGAGGAGGTCCCATGAAGCGCCTGCTTTTGGTCGTAGCGTTGTCGTGTCTCGCTGTAGGATCCACCCATGCCGGTGAACCCATTGTCATTGGCGAAACCCTGACCATCCAGTCGAAGATCATGGGCGAGGAGAGGTCATTTCTGGTCTCAACACCACCCGGGTACGACCAGAGCGCCGGCCGATTCCCAGTCCTCTACATGACCGACGGTAACGCACACTTTACTCACACGCGAGGCACGGTTGACTTTCTCGCCAACAACGGGCTGATGCCGCAGGTCATCATCGTCGCGGTCACCAACACCGACCGCACCAGAGACCTATCCCCGACCCACCTCGCATCGCGCGAGACAAGCGGCGGTGCGCCAAAGTTCCTCGATTTCTTTGAGAAAGAACTCTTCCCCTACATCGACTCGCACTACCGAACCCAACCACTGCGGCTCTTTTCCGGCCATTCGTTCGGTGGGCTCTTTGCCCTCAATGCCTTCTTTACACGACCGGACATGTTTGAAGCAGTGCTTGCAGTGAGCCCGAGCCTTGAGTGGGACAACGAACTGCCGCTGCGCCAGGCGAATAAATTCTTTGATGGCCGTGAGGAGTCAAACTCGGTCCTGTTTGTGGCGATGGCCAACGAGGAGGAGGGCGCTCCACGTCCTAACTTGCTCGACCGGCTCGAGAAGGAACTCAGCAAAGCTGATGCCAGTGGTTTCGAGTGGCAGGTAATGCGAATGCCCGACGAGAACCATGGATCAGTGGTCCTTCGCGCCCACTACTGGGGACTGCGCAAGGCCTTCGAAGGCTGGATCCTGCCGGTTGATCCCGAAGCCGGCTACTTCACGGGCTCGGCCGAGGATATCGAAAAGCACTATGCCGCGATGTCAAAACGCTGGGGTTTCGCAGTCGTACCTGCCGAACAGATAGTCAACGCTGCCGGCTATGGGATGCTCCGCCGCGAGGACTTCGACGGTGCGATCGCTGTCTTCCGATACAACGCCACGCTGTACCCAAAATCCGCCAACGTCTACGACAGTCTTGGTGAGGGGCTCGAAAGGGCAGAGCGACTCGAAGAGGCCCTCGTCGCCTACTCCGAAGCCACCAAAACCGCTGCTGAGGTTGGCGACGACCGTCTCCACTTATTTGCCACCAACCGCGACCGGTTGAAGGAACAGCTGGAGAGGGCAAAAGCGAAATAAGCGTTAGCGAGACCATGCCGGTTGGGCACTGCTACCTAGCGTTCGCTGCGGATACTCAAGGAAAGACTCCAAACCTCGATACTTGTCACCCTGAGCGGAGCAAAGCGGAGTCGAAGGGTCTCCCGGGCTACAGAACGGAGATATCGTTGAAATCACTCGTGAAGATGCCAGATGAGATGAGTAGACCGACGCGGTAAGCGGCTCCCCAAGGGAATAGCGAAAACTTACACAACATCCCCACCCGCTCAACCCTCAATGAGAATCGAACCCATTGCCTCAAGAGCGGCACTGTCTGCAAAGGTGAGCAAACCGTCACCTGCCTCGATTTGGAGATCCGGTGGCGGGTTAACCTGCAGCTTGCCACCACGTTCTACCGCGAGCACTGTGGCACCGGTGCGGTGCCTCAGGTTGAGCTCACGGAGAGTCCTCCCGATGGCCATCGATCCGGCCGCAACCGCCACCCTGCTGACTCCGGCCAGCTGACACAGGGAATCGAGGGTGGGATGGCTGTGGTCCTCCACCCCTCGCAGAACACCGTATCCCTCTTTCCTCAGGGCGGCCTTCTCCCGTTGGACCACGTGCGATGGCGCGCCGTAGAGGCTGAGCACCCGTCCGGTGAGTTCCAGCGAGGTCTCGAACTCCTCCGGGATCACCTGGGTGGCGCCGAGTGTTGTCAGCGGCTCCACCTCGCGCAAGAAGCGCGTGCGAGCAATGATCTGCGCGTCGGGGTTGAGGATGCGTGCGTTCGCGACCACGTTACGAGTAGACGCCGCATCAGCCACCGCCGCCACCAAACCACGCGCGCGAGCCATTCCCACTGCCTCCAGAACCTCCCGATGGCGCGCGTCACCCTCAAGGGCATGACCACCAGCCGCTTGCAGCTCAGCCACGGTGTACGGGTTGAGATCAACCACAACATGCGGCACCCCAAGCAGACTCAGAGCGCGAGCAACGTTGCGTCCATTGATGCCGTAGCCGACGATGATCACGTGGTCACTGAGGTTTGGGATCACCGACGTGGTCGTCTCAGCAGCTCGCCGACGAGCATAGCGACAACCGGCGCTCATCACGAACGGGGTGAGCACCAAGGTCGGTATTGCGATCGCCAGGAAGAGCTGCCCCTGTTCTGGAGGGAGAAGTCCGAGTCGTGCGGCCTCGGCCCCAACCACGATCGAAAACTCGCCAATTTGCGCCAGTCCGAGGCCGACGGCCCCAGCAGCAGAGAGGCTCCTGAGTAGGGGCCAGGCCACACCGGCGGCAACCACGGCCTTGAGGAACATGACTCCGATGACCAAACCGATCGAAAGAAAGGGTCGCTCAATCCATAGCCGCGGCTCTACCAGCGTGCCCAAGGAGACGAAGAAGAGACTGTTGAAAACATCGCGCAGGGGCGTGATGTCTTCCACCATACGACCCACATACTCTGACTCCGACACCACCATCCCAGCCAGAAAGGCGCCGAGGGCCATCGAAAGACCGAAGTAGTCGAATACCAGGGCAGTGCCGACGGCAGCGAGAAAGGTGGTAAGCGTGAAGAGTTCGCGACTGCCGGAGGCCACGATACGAGCAGTGATCCACGGAAACACGAAGCGGGCGCCCACCATCGTCAACAGAATGACGGCCGCAGAACGCGCAAGGAGCCACGCTATCTCGCCAGCGGTGGCCGCGTGACCGGCGAGTAACGGCAGGGCGAGCATGATCGGCACTACCGCCAGATCCTGGAATAGCAGCACTGAGACCATGGTGCGACCATGCCCGGTGCCGGTGTCGCCTGACCCTTCGAGGAGCCACAGCACCAAGGCGGTTGACGACAGCGCCACCACTGCGCCCCACACTGCGGCCTCAGCCGCGGGTCGGCCGGCGCTCAACGCCACCACGAAGGTGATACCTCCGGTGACGAACACCTGAATCGCACCACCGACGAACACCGAGGTGCGTAGCTTCCACAGATCGCCAAGGCGCAGCTTGAGGCCGACTGTAAAGAGGAGCAGCATGACTCCGACCTCGGCGACCAGTTCGATGGTCTGGCGGTCACGGATCAGGCCAAGGCCTCCGGGACCAATCAACATCCCAGCGACGATGAAGCCAACTACGGGAGGCACGTTCAAACGCCGTAGCAAAGCTGCCGCCGCCACCGCTGCCACCATCACCAGCACCAGCTCGGTCAAGATCGTGTGCGCCACGCGGCCAGTGTAGCGTCTCTGAGAAATGCCCGTACCCATGGGTGGAAACTCCCACCACACAGGATGAAAATGCGGGGACAGCCTTCATTGCCGGCCTTGCTAGGATCCAAATTTCAACAAACTAGTGCGACAGAAAAGTGTTGTGAAGGTAAAACCCAATGTGAAGGCAATGAAATCCTGATGAATCACGCAACTGTGGCGGGGCCAGGCCGACTGTCAGTAGGACAGCCCGGGAGTTTGGCGCAGATAGGTGTCGTCGGTGAGCTGCTGCAACATGAAGCTGGCAACCTCTGACCGTGGAATTTTGAGTGTGAGTTTCTCTTCCGTGGCCGGAAAGCCGTGTTTGAAACTCGCTGCGGCTGGCTCATCGGTGAACGCTGACGGTCGGACGATGATCCAATCGAGGGAACTCCGCTTGACCACCGCTTCCTGGGCGCCGTGGTCTTTGAAGACGGACCGCAGAATGAGACCGAACATTAAGTATTTCCAATAGAAATTGAGGTTGGCTTCGCTATCACCAACCCCCAGGGTCGTCTGACAGATCAGACGCCTGACCCCGTGTTGTTCCATGGCCCGCACAACGTGTTGCGTACCGACCGAACGAACCTTGCCGGTCAGTTTTGAAGAGCCCAGCGACACCAAAACCGCATCGCATCCTTCGACCGCTGCTGCTACGGACACCGGGTCAAGAACGTTCCCGGGGAATAGGGATAGATTCGTGTGGTCGATTCCCAAAGCTTCTGGATTGCGTGCAAATGCTGTCACGTGGTGGCCCTGCTCCAGGGCCTGATCGACAAGATGTCGTCCGATGGTACCGGTTGATCCAAAGATGAGTACTTTCATTTCAACTCCTTCATGCTTGACACTGTGTAAACTATCGTGTCTAATTGACACCATGTCAAGTGGAAATTCTGAAACCCGAAATCGCATCTTGAAAGCAGCATGGGAATTGCTGGAGACCAACCAGGGCAAGGGCGTCCGCATGACCGACATTGCACGGCAGGCGGGAGTCTCTCGGCAGGCGCTCTACCTGCATTTTGACAAGCGGTCGGAACTCATTATTGCCACGACGCGCTATATCGACGAAGTGAAAGGCGTTGATGCGCGGCTTGTGCCAAGCCGCGCCGCGCAGAAGGGGACTGACAAGCTCGCGGCCTTCATCGACGCCTGGGGCAACTACATTCCAGAGATCTATGGCGTCGCTAAAGCGTTGCTTGCCATGAATGATACCGATGAGGCTGGGGCGTTGGCGTGTAGTGACCGAATGCAGGCCGTGCGCCAGGGTTGCGAAGCGGCGATCGGAGCGCTGGACCGCGATCGAATGCTGTCGCCTGACCACACGCCGGCCAGGGCGATAGACATTCTGTGGACGATGCTGTCGGTTCGCAACTGGGAGCAACTGACCAAGGAATGCGGTTGGTCGCAAATGGAATACATTGAGACCACGAAGTCGCTCGCACGGCGCATCCTCGTAGCCGACGAAGGTCCAAAATGACAGTGCTGTCCAGGGGGATGTCTCAGCCTCCGAACCCCGAAAGAGTACGGTTTCCCGGAGCCCACGCTCCATCTCAATCACAGCCGTCCGTCGTCGCAATATCATGGGTGTCACGCGAGCCTCTTACAAAGCTCTCATGACATCAAACTCATGCCCTCGCCCTTCAATTTGTCATCTTGAGCACAGTGAAGCGGAGTCGAAAGATCTCCCGCCAAAAATCAGCAAACCACTGGCTGCAGGTCGCCGTTAGAATGCAAACCTCAGTGGAAGACTCTTCATCGCTTTGCTCCTCGATGAAATAACCAAGAGTCTTGCAGGAGGCTCTAGCGGCACCCAAGCCAAAGCTACGGATTGCTTGCTGACCAGGCAGAAGCACCGCCGGACTCGAAGCCATCGGCGAAGATCAAGGAATTCCAACCCTCATTGGTATCTGTTGCCTCGTTGTCGGATGGGTCAGACTCGACAACTCCCACTGGACATTCCACTGTTGCAGTGTTGGAGACCCCAAGAGAGGCGCCGGGGCCCACAGTAGCATGAGCAGTGAATTCAACCGACGTTCCCGCAGGCAGATCCACCTCTACGGCTATGTCACCCAATCCCGAAGGGAATCCACAGGTGCCGCCGCCGGCTTCGTCACAGCTCCAGGTGACCCCCGAGAGGGAGGTGGGGAAGGTGTCGGTGACTGTCGCGCCTAGCACATCACTGGAGCCGGCGTTTGACACGGTGATGGTGTACGTGAGCACGTCACCAAGCTCTACTGAAGCCACTCCGTCATCTTTGCTGATCGACAGATCGGCCTCTGGGTTGCAGACTCGAAACGGTGGCGAGGCAGCACTCATGGCGGCGCGTTGGATGGGTCCGGCAAGGCGAGTCGATGCCTGGTGCGGTACCGTGATACGAAGCGCGACGTTGTCGGCGTGGCCGATACCGTCGGCGTAGCTATCCCACTCAAGGACATGCTCAATGCCGGAAGGCGAGGCCGCCAGATTTTCAGTTCCATTGCTCCCGGCGAGCGTGGCTGGCATCCACGATCCGCCACCAGTCAGTGAGTACTCGACCTCAACCCGGCGCGCTGAGTCAGACTCCTCGTCCTGGAGCGTGAACTCGAGCACGATCGGCGAGAGCAGACACTCCTCGGCGGAGTAGTAGAAGGCGGAAGCGGTTCCTCCCGGGCGTCGCGCGATGACGGGCGACACGGGGCTCTCCGGCAAACCTCCCGGCCGATTGAGATTCCCGTTCCCGTACAAACGGATTTCGCCTCCGTCGGCGGCGGCGAGATCGAGATCGCCATCGCCATCCCAGTCGCCCCATCTGACGCAAGAAGTCCAGTCGTCGTCGCCCGAAGTCCAAGCAGAAGTAAGTGCTCCACCGCTGTTCTCGTATACGCGGTCTTCTATCCCACGAATACTTCCGGCAGCCAGATCAAGGTCACCATCACCGTCCCAGTCGCCCCAGGCCAGGCTCGTCACAGACAAAGTTTCGGGCGCGGTCCATGCCAACGAGAGCGCTCCACCGCTGTTCTCGTAGAGGAGAAGGTCGCCGACCCCGCCAGCGGCGAGCTCGAGGTCACCGTCGCCGTCCAAGTCTCCCCAGGCAATGCTTCCCGTTGACCTTTCCTCCTCAGAGGTCCACGCCGAGGAAAGAGTTCCATTAGTGTTCTCGTAAACGCGGTCGCTGTGACTAGCATCATTCCCGACTGCGAGATCCAGATCGCCGTCATTGTCCCAGTCTCCCCATGCGACGCTTGTGGTTGGTTCGCTGTCGGGCGCGGTCCATGCCAACGAGAGCGCTCCGCCGGTGTTCTCGTAGACGTGGTTGGGTCCATCCAGAATCCCTACAGCGAGGTCGAGGTCGCTATCACCGTCCCAGTCCCCCCACGCGATGGCCTGAGCGTCGAGCGTTTCGATTGAGGTCCAGGTCAGCGCCAGTGCTCCACCGCTGTTTTCGTAGACTTGGATTGGACCGCCATCACGGTTTCCTTCAGCGAGATCAAGATCTCCGTCTCCATCCCAGTCACCCCATGCAACACATGACGTCCAGTCACTTTCAGGCGAGGTCCAAACCAATGCCAGAACTCCGCCCGTGTTCTCATAAACGTGATTGGATTCGCCCCAGTTTCCGGCCGCGAGGTCGAGGTCACCATCGTCGTCCCAGTCCCCCCACGCAATACTCGTTGCTTCGATCGATTCGGCTGTAGCCCAAGTCAAGGCGAGGGCGCCGCCCATGTTCTCGTAGACACGGTTTTGCCCGTAGGGGGAGGCCACGGCGAGATCGAGATCTCCATCGCCGTCCCAATCGCCCCACGCAACGCTGAAGGTGTGGTAGTCGTCGCCGGCCGGAGTCCAAGCCGGAGCGAGCGCTCCGCCACTGTTCTCGTAGACCCGGTTGAGATGGATGGAACCCATGGAACCGTTCCCGACCGCGAGGTCGAGGTCGCCGTCTCCATCCCAGTCCCCCCACGCAACGCTCCGTGTGTATTCGGATTCGGCCGAGGTCCAGGCCAAACTGAGAGCGCCGCCAGTGTTCTCATAGACGCGGTTGGGCTGGTAGTAACCGTTCCCGACCGCGAGGTCGATGTCGTTGTCTCCGTCCCAGTCCCCCCACGCAAGGCTCCCTGTGTAATCGGACTCGGCCGAGGTCCAGGCCAAGGTGAGAGCACCACCCGTATTCTCGTAGACACGGTTGGGCTGCTGGTTCCCGTTCCCGACCGCGAGGTCGAGGTCGCCGTCTCCGTCCCAGTCCCCCCACGCAACGCTAGTGGTTTCCTCGGTCTCGGCCGAGGTCCAGGCTAAGGTGAGAGCGCCGCCTGTGTTCTCGTAGATGCGGTTGCCCCGGACAGAGCTATTGTTCCCGACTGCAAGGTCGAGGTCTCCGTCCCCATCCCAGTCCCCCCACGCAACGCTCCGTGTGTAATCGGATTCGGCCGAGGTCCAAGCCAAGGTGAGAGCACCACCCGTGTTCTCGTAGACACGGTTGGGCTGGTTCCTGTTCCCGACCGCGAGGTCGAGGTCGCCGTCAGCGTCCCAGTCTCCCCACGCAACGCTGTTTGTACTGTCGCTTTCGGCCGATGCCCAAGCTAAGAGAAGTGCTCCGCCGCTGTTCTCGTAGACCCGGTTGGGGTAGTCGTAATTACCAACGACAAGATCGAGATCTCCATCACCGTCCCAGTCTCCCCATGCAAGGCTAGTATTTAATCCGAAGTCAGGAGAAATCCATGCGGCAGAGGTGAGTAGCGGGTCAATCGTCAAGGGATAGAGCGCGCCCTTATCCTCGACTTCGATATGGAGTAGACTCTTACCACCGGCCGCTAGAACCAGCCGCGCGACGATGTCTGATCCGCGAGCGTCAAAGACCTTCAGTCCACTGTAGTGCAACACTGCCAGTGGACCACCGGATTGGATCAGCGACACCGAACGCTGGTCAGGATCAGGAATCGCCACGAGGTCTCCGCTGAGCTTCAATTCGAGTACCAGCTGGCCCTCGCCGTCCGGACGTTTACCTATGGTGAAACCGTGTTCGATCCCGACGTCTTTGGTCACAAACCACTCCACGAGGTTTCCTTGGTGGAGCATGGCTTTTGCGCCCTTGGCACGAGGAACAGCTGGCGTGACGTCACGAAGGTCACCTTCGCGGCCCGCACGCACAAGGCTCAGACCCAGATTCCAGTCGTTATGAGCCGGTGAAACGTCGAGACCTTCTGGTCCCAGCTGCGCCTCAAAACCGTGATTCGGAACAACGGTGACAAGGACACCCTCTCCGGAAGCTGATTCGGTCCAGAGCTCAACACCTTCGGCTGCGACCGCAGAAACTGTCGCGATCACGACCAGCGCTGAGGCGCAGAAAGTTCGAACGAATGCTTGGCTCTTGCTCACGATTCCTCCCCGCAAGGTCGAAGAAGTAGCGAAAGTGGTGCGCACTTGGACATTCCCTTGGAGATCGCTCCCAACAATGGCGGCAGTGTAGCACGACACCGGACCCCTCTTAGAGTGCCTAGCACCGATGCAAACATGCGAATCTCACCGCGAGCTTTCGCGTCTGTCTTCATCTGCAAAGGGCTGCTCCTCTCTGCTCTTCACGAAGTTCTCGGGCTCGTTGGGCCATGCATACATCGACACACATCGTGGTGAGAACTTCTTTCCTTTATAAAGACGCGAGATCGGTTCGCTGAATCGGTCACCACAGCTTCAAAAAGGCATCGGTGCAAGGTAATGGCGCTGGATGCACGGGTGCCTGGTATCTAGAAACTCTGAGATCTTGGTACCTTTACGAACCAGCGAAGGTAAAGAGAGACTCCAAAGGGAGTCCTGACACTAATTTTCCCTATCGATGTCAACTTGTTTCAGTACAGCTGCGTCATAGATATTGGTAGAACTCAAGAGCGTTTCCAGGCTTCTCAAGAGAGCGAAAAACTCTCCGGTAGGTGCAAAGGTTGAGGTGGAATACAGTGAAAACGGAATTTATCATAGCCATCTTTGCCATCTTTCTTTCAACGAGTATTTTTGGTTTCAGCAAAAGTGAGAGTGGTCCTCCTGATGCAGCCGAGGCTTTGCCTCACCTTGGTCTCAAAGTCGACTCGGTTACCATTCTGGCTGATCCTGGCGGCAGTTTGGACTGGTCGCCAGATGGTTCTTGGATTGCCTACAGCACCCCAGACGCTCAGGGTTGGACAGATACGTGGTTAATGCGATCGGACGGTTCTGACAGGCACTGCTTGACCTGCGA
>JAAESQ010000710.1 GCA_024229275.1 bacterium
ATACGTGAACTCTGGGGTTTCCCGGACCCGGCTGAACTGACGATGAAAGACCGGTTCGCCGGTCGTTATCGTGGCAAACGCTACAGCTTCGGCTATCCCGCCTGCCCCGATCTCGATGGTCAGAGCGGCATCTGGAAATTGCTGGAACCCGAAGACATCGGTGTACAGCTCACCGACGGGATGATGATGGATCCCGAGGCCAGTGTTTCAGCGCTCGTTTTCCATCATCCTGATGCGAAGTACTTCTCGGTTGGCCGTCAGGAGTAGTGAAGTTAGGGGCGAGAAGGCCTCTGTCCCGAATTTGCCTGGCGCGTGATATTGCCGAGACCGAGACCAGTCTTCGTTCTCGACGCAGGGGAGAGAAGGAAGACTGCCACGGCGTAGCTCTCAGCGAAGCCGGGCGTGTCCTTGTGCTCATCAGTGTCGAGAACTTCACCTTGGCAAGCCGAGACCGGGTCCGGGTCCGAGGCCGGGACAGCGGCAGGGGCAGAGCCAGAGGACAGAGCCAGATTCAGATCTCAGATGCAGAATCAGGATTCAGATTCAGCGACAGCAGCAGGGCGGCGACAGGAGCTAGGGTCAGCGACCGATCTGCGGGGATCGATCCAACCACTTAGGCCACGGCTCACCGTCGCGGACGCGGCCCCGGTCTCCTGCCCCCCGCCGCTGTTTTCTGACGCTGCCTCTGATTCTGCATCTGCCGCCTGATCCTGTCTCTGCCTTCTGTCGCTGTCCCTGTGAAACCTCACGCCTCGAATGAGCGCGCTCAAAAAGGTATGCACTCTCACCATCGACTTCGTCATCCCCATCCCCATCGAATATGGCGTTGAAGTGGAGACAACAGAATCAGAGGATGGATGCAGATACAGAGTCGGATATCGATTCCGAGACCGAGACCGAGACCGAGACCGGGACAGCGGCAGGGACAGAGCCAGAGGACAGAGTCAGATCTCAGATGCAGAATCAGGAATCAGATTCAACGACAGGAGCCAGGGTCAGCGACCGATCTGCGGGGATCGATCCAACCACTTAGGCCACGGCTTCCAGTCCCGGACTCGGTCTCGGACGCGGTCGCGGTCCGAGCCTCCTAGCCTCCCAGCTTCCTAGCTTTCCAGCCTCTAGTACCTGTACCACTCCGGCTTGTAAGGGCCGTTGACCGGTACGTCGATGTACTTGGCCTGATTCTCGGACAGCGTCGTCAACTTGGCGCCGAGCTTGTCAAGGTGCAGACGCGCGACCTCTTCGTCGAGTTCCTTGGAGAGAGTCGTGACGCCCACCGGATGATCGCTCTGCCACAGATCGAGCTG
>JAAESQ010000711.1 GCA_024229275.1 bacterium
AAGCCAGTCAGCGGCTGGTCGTCCAAGCAGGCGTGGCGATGCGAGCCGTGCCGCGCGTATTCGCGATCCTCTACCACAAACTGGAAGCGACAACCGTGATCCCCGCAGCCAGCTCGGTTCGCTGGTGGTTGCAGCGACTCGGTTTGTACGCCTTACGAGAGCCGCTGCCCAGAGCGGGCGATTGGGCCTTGCTGATCGATCATTCGGTGCAGATCGGCACGCTGAAAGCATGTGTGATTCTGGGGATTCGCTTGTGCGACATTCCCTACCCGCGGCGTGCCTTGCGTTTTGAGGACATGCATGTCATCGCCGTGATTCCGGTCGAACAATCCACCGGCGAGATCGTTGACGCTCAGTTGGAACAAGCCACGCGACGGGTCGGAATTCCCCGGCAAATCGTTAGCGATGGCGGCAGTGACGTGAAGAAGGGGGCCGCGTTATTCGCTGGGCGTCATCCTGAAACAGCCGTGACTTACGACGCCGCACACCACGGCGCGATCGTGCTCAAGCGACGTTTCGAAGACGACCCACAGTGGTCGGAATACATCGGTCGTCTGGGGCAAGTCAAGTCGCGTATTCGGCAAACGATCGACGTCTCCATGGCTTCGCCGAGTCTGCGACCAAAAGCACGTTATATGAACCTCGAGTCGTTGCTGAAATGGAGTCGTCGGATTCTGGATCTGTTGGATCGAGACGCGAGCGGCAGCAATCATGCCAGCGGTCGTGCCGAGTTACGTTACGGCTGGTTACGCGACTATCGTACAGCGATCGAGAAATGGTCGCGTTGGGAAGCGACGGTGCGCGCGAGTGTGTCGTATGTGCGAACGCGTGGCCTGTCGGTGGATAGCGAGTCAGGGCTGCACGAACATCTATCGGAGGTTCCTCCTGAGTTGTATGACGAGACGTTGGCTTCGGAGCTAGCAGCCTTCGTGCGCGAGTCGAGCGCGGCGGCAGGCCCGGTCGAATGTTTGGTCGGCAGCACGGAGGTGCTGGAGTCGCTGTTCGGGAAGTGGAAGACGTTGGAGCGTCAGGAGTCACAGAGCGGCATCACCGGATTGATATTGAGCCTCGGTGCCTTGCTCGGAGCTTGGCCACCGTCACGCCTCCAAGCCGCCTTAGAAGCAACGCCCGTGAAGCACGTCGTCAGTTGGTGCCAAGACAACCTTCCGTCAAGCGTACAATCGCAGCGTCGCATCACCCTGTCGGGACAGACGGTGTAAACAAAACCCGAACGATTGCAGCATCCACGCTATAGCAACTTTGGCGCACCCTAG
>JAAESQ010000712.1 GCA_024229275.1 bacterium
CCTGAAGCCAGCAAACGTCTCGGTCCTCAGCTCGGGGTGGGGCTTTCTAACAGCAGAACAATGATTGCCACGCCACGGTCGCGTGATTCATCAGGAATTCATTGCCTTTTCGGGGATTCACTTCGCGGGATCGTGCCATGTCAAGACAGAATGCGAGGCGGTATCGGTGTCGATAACTCGGGTACCTGGGTGCCCGGCACGTTTTTTAGGCAACTCTTGAACGTTAGGGCGTTAAGTCGTGATTCCTCAGGTATTCTTGGCTCGGCGGCTCATCGGCGCGCGGTACGATTTGTCAATGTGGAGCTTTCAATTCTTGGGATCTAGGCTTCTGGAGCCATTTTAGACCTTAGGGCTGTGGCCCTCTCGAGGGCCAACCTGAGCTCCTGAATGCGCACAGGTTTCGCAAGAAAATCATCCATCCCGGCCCGGATGCAGTTCGCCCGATCTTCGGCAAGTGCGAAACCGGTCAGGGCAATGATGTACGGAAGATGTTGCAGCTGTTGGTCTGCGCAAATTTTCTCTGCGACCTTGATGCCACTGACGCGTGGCATCTGAACGTCGAGCAAGACAACATCATACGGAGTGGTGGCTACTGCATCCAAAGCCTGCGCTCCGTCGCCGACGATGTCCACCCGGTAACCCAATTTCTCGAGCATCTGTGAAATGACTCGCTGCACCATGTCATTGTCATCAGCAAGGAGAACTTTAGTTTCCCGATTCACCGGCGATCGGTAGTCGCCCTCGGAAAGCCCAACTGTGTCGATTCTCGGTACCTCAGAGACGATCTCGCAGAGCGTCGTGAAGTGGAAGGTTGATCCCTGGCCGACGGTGCTTTGCACCGTCATGTCGCCCCCCATTAGACCGGTTAGGTGCCTGCTAATGGCGAGACCGAGGCCCACCCCCTCATGTTGACGAGTCCGAGAGCCTTCGACTTGGTGAAAGGCGTCAAACAAGAACTCCAGCTGATCCGGGGGAATTCCAACTCCCGTATCGGTGACTGCAAACCGGGTCTCGTACCTGTCCTCGTCGACATTGCGACCGTCCACGACGACGGTGATTCGCCCCTTCTCGGTGAACTTCGCCGCATTCGACAGCAGGTTGAGGAGAACCTGGCGGATTCGCCCTCCATCGCCGCAGAGCATCCTGGGAATATCGGCGGAAATCTCAGCGGTGACCGCAAGACCCTTGTTCTGCGCGATAGACGCAACCATCTCGAGACTCTGGTGGACCACAGATCGGACGTCAAAGGCCGCGTTCCCAATCTCGAGGTTGCCGGATTCGATCTTTGACAGATCCAGAATGTCATTGATGACATCGAGGAGGGCTACACCGCTTCGTTGTACTACGTCTAGCCGCTCATTCTGGATCGAAGTGTGTTCTTCTTCAAGCATCAGATCAGTCATCCCAATGACAGCTGTCAGGGGCGTGCGGATCTCGTGACTCATATTGGCGAGAAACTCACTCTTCAATCGGTTCGCGGAGTCCGCCTGTTCCTTTGCAACAACCAGCTCTCGCGTTCGATCCGCGACCTGAGATTCGAGGTCTATTCGAAGTTGATCCAGCTGCTCGTGCACTCGCCGGAAGCGCATGGACAGGGAAAGACCCATCGAGATGATCACCAGAGCAAATCCAAGTGGGGGAAGCGGGATGGGACTTGTCAGGGGAAGTCCGAGAGCGGTCACCCCAAGCTGCCAGAGCTCGAAAATCGCAAGTATTCCGCAACTCAAAACCATGATGCGAGCCGCACCGCTTCCGCGACGGGCCTCTGAGACAATCAGAGTCATCGCCCAGGCGAGCAGCGGAACGAGCCACAGGAACCGCGCACCCTGGCTGGTGACGACCCTGTGTACCGTCGGCCAGAGGACAATCAGCAGGGCCAGGCCGACATGCGACAGCTGGTAGAATCGGAGCCATCTCCCGACGGGTCGCGAGAAGAAGGTACACAGGAACTGGATGCAGGCTGCCGCCGCGATGTGCCCACTCATGTCACTCAATCGAATGGCCAAACCGAAACTGTCGCTGACCTCTGAGATCCATGCAGATATCGCAAACGTGTTGACAGAAAAGGAGAATGCAAAGACTCCGAACCAGAGATATGCGATCTCCTGTCGACGTCTCACGAAGATGAGCAGATTGTATGCCGCGACCAGAAGGTAGACGACACTCAGGATCAGTAAGGACACCTCACTCAGGAGGGTCTGCGATCTTTCGAGTTCGACCCGATCATGGAGAACCTCGAAATCACCAATCTCCATCTGTCCGCTGAAGACCGAACCGGTCGTCGAGAGGTCTGAGGCCCATCCGACTCGGCGCACCCGCAGCGCCAGATTGAGCACACCATCCTTGTCGATGACCTCGGCTGGGATTTTAAATGAACATGTGGCCGCAGTCGGAAGGGGTGCAGACCACCCCCGAGACTGACCGATCAGCCTTCCACCCGCATGCACTTGCAATCCGCCAAAAACAATCGGCCCGAACCTCACCCCAAGATCTCCCGTTCGAGCGATCTGCAGCTGGCGACCGTTCAGCACGATGCTCTGTCGGAACCAAATTACGCCTCCAACACCGACAAAACCCTGTTCGTCCCAAGTGGCGAGTATCGGTACAACCGGCCAGGAGGAGTCGTCGAATCCAGGTTCGGACCAACGCATGTCATCACCGCTACTTGATCTCCACTGGTCAGGCAACTCGAACCCCGGCTCCTCGGCGGCGACCGGCAAAGCGACAACCACAGCGAGGATGGCAGCGAGTCCGACCGCGTGAACTGCAGCTATCAATAACCGATGGGAAGCACTCCTCACGCCACAGAAGAACCTCTGGCGACGCTGTGTTGTGAGATCGGAGAGTGTTTCCAGTGAATCCGGGCGATCTTTGGGCTCTTCAGAAAGGTGAAAAGTCAAGATCATCGGGAACCCAGGCCGCTACAGACACCTGCGCCACAGGCGCAAGAGTCGAACATAGTCGTACAGCCTCCATTCACACCCATCATTGCAGATGTGACCCCCCGTGAGAGCGACAAGTAAGATCAAGTATATCTCAATCAAGATAGAGCTTTCGCCAAGCCCGTGGACTCGTCAGGTGAGGCGCTCCCCATCAGTGAGCCCTGAAGCCAGCAAACACCTCCGTCCTCAGCACGGGGAGGGGACTTCCAACCGCAGAACAATGATTGCCACGCCACGGTCGCGTGATTCATCAGGAGTTCATTGCCTTTTCGGGGATTCACAGCGCGAGACCAGGGCCATGTCAAGAAAGATTGCGAGGTGGTATCGGTGTCAATAACGCGAATACCCGGGTGCCCGGCGCCTCCATTCTGATGGGCGGTACCTTTATGGAAGCTGGAGCCCCACGTTCGGAGGCTAGTCAGTATGTAGAGCATCGAGTACAGCCCTGGGATTTCTCG
>JAAESQ010000713.1 GCA_024229275.1 bacterium
GTGAGCAACGGACCTTTCGTCGGAGGGCTTGCCGGATAAGGCGGCAGTATTCCTTGAACCTCATCAATGTAGAGCAACGCTCTTAGCCCTGATGAGCCGGACTGGCGTCGCATCCAACTCACCAGTTCTGAAACGATGAGTGAAAGGATAAACAACCTCTGACGCTGATCGAGATGGGCAACCGAGACAATTGTCCCCCGTGGCTGGTCTTGCGAACCGAGAAGGGCTTCCATGGTCAGTGGAGTACCTCGAGTCCAAGAGGCGAAGGCAGGACTGGCGAGCAGTGTGTTCAACTCCATCACCAGCTTCATGCGATCGTCTCGTGGATAAAAACTCTCCAATGGGAGCGCTCCGAGGTTTTCAAACGGGGGCTGAGCCAGGCTGCGGAGCAGTCCCACCAGGTCGAGACGATCCCCGCGGCGCCAATGTTCAAGGATGATCGAAGCGAGTAGCACGTGATCGCGATCGGTCAGAGGATCGCCACCTCGTCCGATGAGTGACAACAACCCCGACACAACGCCGTTGACCCGGTCACTGGCACCATCAGGATCGCCGTCAACATCCCATCCATTCGGGGCGCTGAGCGTCGGCAGAATGTCGAGAGGCGCTCCTGATCCGATGCCTGGAGTGATCAACTGCCACTGGACGCCGTCACGAACCGCAGCAGCATCATCAGTGCCCAGTCCAGATCTGGACAACCCACCTCGCCAAAGATCTGCCTGTTCAGTCGCGACCTCAACCCGATTGCGATCCTCAACAGCGTCAGGAGGCAACCAAGGCGCAAGGTCAGTCGCGCGCAACTCAGGAAAGTTCAACAACAGATTGACCATGTCGCCCTTGAGATCAATGACAAGCAACGGCACGCCTCGGCGCGCCAGCTCCTCCATCGCTACAATGCCCAAGCCCGTTTTCCCCGAGCCGGTCATACCGAGGCAAACCGCATGCGTCGTGAGATGGTCCTCATCAAGCAGCGTGCGCTGTTCACTCTCCAAATCGACGCCCAGGTAGAGCCCTTCCATTCCCATCCCCTCTCGTATCTTCCCAGCCTGACCACAAAGTTATGAGCCGTATCCAGTATAGCGACCACATGCTGGAATCAGCTCACCAGCTCATGGGTTGTACGACCAAGAATAAGTGACACATATTGAACTAGATGCAATATGAAAACCTGTCCTGTGTCCCATCTACAATGGCTGAAAAGGAGAATGCCCTGCAATGAAGCACAGACTCTGGATCTGGACCGCCATCATGGTGACCCTCTCATTGCCGCTCGCCGCGCAAGAATCCACAGACGCGCCGGAAAAGCCTCCATGGACCGGCTCGCTCGGCCTGTCCTACCTTGCGACTTCAGGGAACACCGACACCTCAAGTTTTGGCTTTGACTTCGACATCAAACGTGATCCCGCGCCTTGGGGTCTCTCTGCCTTCCTCAAGGCACAACAAGCGCAAGAGGATGGCGACACAACAGTCGAGCGTTATCTCGTCGGAGCACGAGGAGAACGCGCACTCGGTGAACGCTGGAGCATTTTCGGTGGAGTCAATGCTGAAAAAGACAGATTCAAGGGCATCGATCTTCGAACAATTCTCGAAGCGGGCGGTGTGTACAAGGCGCTCACTGGACCACGCCACAACCTCTCTTTCGACGCCGGTCTCACGCGGACACGTGACGAGACGGTGGATGATGAATCAAAGAGTTCTACGGGTGCAGTCGCCGGCCTTTCCTATGCCTGGCAATTCACCGAGAACGCATCGTTCTCACAGAGATTTCTCTTCTACCCAAACTTCGACGAGTCAGACGACTGGCGCTACTATTCGGAGACAGCACTCACAGCTAATATCAACACAAGGTGGGCGATTAAACTTGGCTACCTGATCCGGTATGACAACCTGCCGGTCGCAGGGTTTGAAAAGAAAGATACAACGAGTTCAGCATCGATCGTAATGTCCTTCTAGGGAAAGGGGTAAGCATATGGGTTTGTTTGGGAAATCGTTCAAAGAAAAGGTCGGAGATGCACTGCAAGCAGTCACCAACATGAACATCGGTGTGCGAGCACTGGATGCCGATATTCGCGGAAAGGTTGTCACTCTCAAGGGAGTTGCCGAGAGTATGGATGCGAAGGCTCGTGCGATGGAAGAGTTCAACAACTTGGTCAAGACTGAAAACACCGTCAATACGATCCGCGTCGACAAGCCCGAACCCGCTCCAGAGCCAGTCGCCGAAGCTGCGCCGGCTGAGCAAGTCTACGAGGTCGTTTCTGGAGATACCCTCGGCGCGATCTCACAGAAGTTCTACGGCAAGGCATCTCTTTACATGAAAATCTTCGAGGCCAATCGTGACATCCTCGACGATCCCAACTTGATCAAAGTCGGCCAGAAGCTGAAGATCCCGGCGCTCGAGGAGTAGGTAGCAGGCAGCAGAGGCAGCGACGGAGGCAGTGGCAGTTGACAGAATCAGCCTCAGACTGCAGCTGTACGCCGATCACCTTCGAATCGACTGACGTAGATGCCTTTCGTCGTTCGCGCATGTGCGTCGGCACAGTGGTCGGCCCACTCCTCAGCCGCTTATGACCGACGCGGCAAGCTGCCTCTATCTCCTATTTTTCTCTTCCTGTCTTCTTCGTGTGCTTAGTGATCTTTGTGGTTCAAACACTCATGAGTTCGGGTGGAGAGGGCATCCCAACGCAGGCACTCTCGTTGCGGCATTCGATAAACAACCGTTGTCCCGTTGTCCCGTATAGCAGTTCGCCCCGTAAAGCCGTCCGGCCCGCATAGCCTTCTAGCAGCTCGCCCCTTCAGGGGGTTCCCGCCCTTCAAGGAGTTCGAGGACCGCCAGCGCGTGAGAGAGGAATCGCGGCAGTGTGGCCTCAGGCAGCGGTTCCGCAGCAGGCGCCGCGAGAGTCAGTGGATTGATGTAGCGTCCATTTTGTTTGACTCGATAGTCGAGGTGCGGCCCTGTCGAAAGGCCACTCGAACCTACAAAGCCCACGACCTGCCCCTGAGAAATGCGAGCCCCTCTGCGAACGCCCTTTCCGTAGCCATTGAGATGGAGATAGCTCGTCTCGAAACCGTTGGTGTGCCGAAGCGTCACCATACGCCCAGCACCTCCGTTTCGTCCAACGAAGGTGACTGTTCCATTCGCGGTTGCTTGTGCCGGAGTACCAACCGGAGCACCATAGTCCACACCGTAGTGCGGCATCCGACGCTTCAGTACGGGGTGGAAGCGGCGCAGACTGAACCTCGATGTAATCCGGCTGAACTTCAGCGGCGAGCGCAGGAACTGCTTGCGCAGTGGATTCCCCTCGAGATCGAAGTATCCCACTCTCCCGTCTCCATCCTGATAGGCAATTGCATTGAGTATTCTGTTGCCATTGATGAACCGCGCCGCAAAAACGTTGCCGTAGTCGAAGAACTCGCCTTCGATTGTGTGCTCATCTACGATCACAACGAATCGATCGCCTTGACGTAAGTCCCTGAAAAAGTCGATATCCCACTGAAAGATCTCTGCCAGTCGAACCGCCAGATCTGGATCCCCTCCAGACTCGTCGACTGCGGCGAACAGCGAGGATGTAATCACCCCTTCGATGCGACGAATCTCGGTCGTAAGCGGACGTTCAAGGCGCGAACTCTCGATGACACCATCATGTGCTGCGAGTCGCAACTCGACCCTCGCATCGATCTCGATGTGAAGTGACTCCAGGTCACCATTGTGGCTGCGCCGTCCCTCGAGGGAGATTCCTGGGCGAAGCCGCCGAGGATCAATCATCTCGGTCATCGCGTCTCGCCATGCAACCCAGTCGTCACCTGCAACACGCCGGCAAATGCTCTCAATCGTATCGCCAGAGGCGACGACGA
>JAAESQ010000714.1 GCA_024229275.1 bacterium
AGCATTGCGGCCATTCCGAGGTCATCGTGCGCGCCGCGTCTCTCCGGCGCCCCCGCTAAGCCTCTCGCCTCTTTACCGTCCACGTCTACCTTCCACTCGAATTCCCGAAGTTCTTTAATCAACTCCGGCGTGACTAGCAGCACCGTCTCTTCGGCAAGGTGGCGCTGCATGTCCGTTATCATTACCCGCTTAGATGCATACGTCGTCTGAAATCCTAGCTTGGGTCGCTGTCGTCCATCTCGGTCCCGATGCATGTGGTGATAGAGTCCAGGAGTCGCAAGCTCTCGGAGTCGAACCAACACAGCACTCCCCACGTTTGCTTCGACCACACCGGTCCCGGGGTACTGTCGGAATCGAGCGTCACAGAGTTCGGCGAATGCATCCTCCGGCATCCGGCGACGGATTGGCTCGCACGCTTCAACCCACGCTTTGCCGTCCCAGCCAAGCGTGACGCACGTCTGCCAATCGCCGTCTGGCATTCCGGTAGCCGTATCGACTCCGTGAAGAAATCGCCCGCATGTTGGTACGTAATCCGCGCCGGTACAGTTTTGCAAGTCCTCGTAGTCGAATACGGCGAGGTCATTGTGCAGCCACATCTCCTCGTCGTTGCGTGGATAGACCGCCGGAAAGCGTTTCTTGAGGTCGAGCCGCGCGCCCGCCAAGAGTTCCGGCGGGTACCAGTCCCCCAAGTCGTCGATGCCCTTGAATATCGCCGTGTAGCCATTTACTCCAGCCTTAGCCTCTTGGTATTTCGTGTATGCGTCGTTGCCTGTGCCTTTGGCGTTGAAGTCGATGGTGATGCGTCCGCCGTCCATCGGGACACTGCCGACAAGTCCCTGGTAGACGTCCTCAGCGTGGTCCCATTCGGCGTACTCGGTGAGGTAGAGGTCGTCGTTACGGTCCGCCTGTCCCACCCCCTTGCCGCCGGCCGTGTCGATGAGTACGCAGCTTTCAGTTGCCCCCAAGTACAGTTCTCCGTCGTTGTCTTTCGTGGGCTTGGGTAAGTAGTACCAGGGGTCGCCGTCGAACTCGTTGAAAAAGTCAACGCAGCTATAAAACAGGCGCTTAAGGATAGTGTTAAGGAATTTGCTTGTTTTCTCACGGTGCGCTACGATTCTGAAGATGTGTCCGCGTCGCTGGATGGCTCGATGCAGCCCCAACCACAGTCGGATAGTGCTAAAGCCCCATTTGCGAGACTTAGCGACAATGTCACGCTGGATAGATTCATCTTGCCATATACGCTCTGTGTAATCTCGTTGTGCCGCGTTAAGCCCAAAAGGAACCAGTCCATGCCCGTGATTGGATATAACCTTACAGCAGGTGCGCGCTGCCCAGTCGGGGTCTGTGAGGAAACGTCGGAGCAGCTCATCCTTCGCCCGCTGTCTTTTTGAGTAACCTGTCGACGCGCTCTGTAAATTCTTCGTCTGACTCGGGCTTCCCAACATTCACACTCACACTATTCCCGCCGCTGCCGATGTCGCCGCACGCCTGTAGCGCGTCGCGGGCACTGGCGCGGTCGCCACTACGAATGCCGCGCATCAAACACTGGTACGCTTCAGGGCGTATCGTCCGTAGGAGTTCCGTTGTGCGGTCGTTCACGTATTTGACCGCCCCCGGCTCTTTCAAGACGCGCCATAACGTTGTTACTGAAATGCCCGCCGCTTTTGCTTTCGCTTCGTTCGACCGTGTATCCAGCGGGTTTGCTATCAGTTCCAGCGCCGCCTTGTGTTTCGGTGTCAGCTTCATATCTTTGCAGTTCTTTACGCACTAACTTGATGAGTCGTCTGTAGGTTGCGTCGTGCATGGTGTTGTAAAAAGCGGCCCGGCGTTTGCTCCGGCACAATGGCCGCCCGTCCGTCGAAGTACATCCGCCTCCCTAAGCAAAGTCGGGCCCTACTCACCTAATCAATGCTTACATACAAGATTTAACAACTGATTTCAAACAATATCGTCTTGTGGGTCTGGGCAGATGAATTGCGTGCGCCATCCGTGTCGGCGGTTGAGGTTTTGATATTTCGTCATGTTGTCGACGGTGAGGCCGAGGCGTTGCGCCCACATGGTAGCGTGCATAAGGGCATCGCGCACGGCGTCCTCATCGTAACCGTCAATCTCGCATAGCTGTTGTATGTCGGTCTGGTTATTCTTGTTGTTACGGTAGAGGATGTCAGTGGATATCTTGCCGTTGGTCGCGCTGACCTCGAGCCATACCGCGGTGGGCGTTTCGGTGGTGTTGGTTGGTTTGTATTCGATATCGTCGAGGCCAAGCCAGTTTGCTATCTTCGCAGCGTTGTCGCGGTGTGTTGTGGTCGCGCCGTTGTTGCGGATGCGCCGCATTATCTCCCATATGGTGTGCCCGTACTTCAGTCCGTTCTTGTAGCTTTTGCCGGCCTTTACGGGCGTGAAGCCCGCTTCCATGCCGACTTGCTCGAGGCTATGGCAGTCGCGTTCACGCATTGTGGTGTATAGTAATTCCTCAATGTCCGGTCTTACGCGAACATGGGAGTGGGGGGTACGTCTATCCCCGCCGTATTTCCAGTCTTTGTCCCGTCCCATCGTTCTCCCCCTCACATTTCCATAGCGCCGTCGTCGTGACGAGTGAATCGGTGCTTGTGTATTTCTGCTTCTGCGCCCACCCATCGGCCAGCGGTGAACACACGGACTTTCGGTGCCCGTGCGTAGTTGTCCCAGCGCCACATTTCCACCGAGGCGCCGGGGTTGTTCAC
This sequence comes from bacterium, assembly GCA_024229275.1. Taxonomy (GTDB): domain Bacteria; phylum Acidobacteriota; class Thermoanaerobaculia; order Thermoanaerobaculales; family Sulfomarinibacteraceae; genus JAAESQ01. The sequence goes on from JAAESQ010000714.1 coordinate 2,724, forward strand.
GGCGAAGTCCTCAAGGGCCGCGAGTTCGTCGCCGTACACCCACTTACCGCTCTTGACCTGGATGTAGCGCACGATTGGGTATAGTCCTGTGCTGTCGACAGCCCACACGTCGAACATGCCCTTGCTGGCCGGCGCGCGGATGGCTTGGTAGCCTTGTGCGCGTAGAAGTGCAAGCGTCTTGTGCTCGCGTTGGGCGCCTTTGCGTGCGGTGTTCATTTCTCCCCCTTGAGTATTTCGTGTATTGAAATCGGCCCGACGTCGCCGCGGTCACGCGTGCGCGGCGCGGCGGGCTTAACCTCTCCCTCTTCTCTCTTCTTATCTCTTCTCTTCTTTTCTGGCTTAAGCGGTGGGTTAACCGGGGTGCTTAAGCGGGGTGAGCCACCCAGCTTTCCCCGAATTGTGTTAATCTTAGATTCTGCAACCTCTTCGCAGATGTAGGGGCTGTATATCATCCCGTCCACATCCTGCTCCAGAAGTGCAGCCGTAGTGAGGGTACATAACCCCATCATCGCCACATCATCGCGCATTTTATGCGATCCGTGCGCATGTCTGCGCGCATGTTTGATGAGTTCTTCGCGGGTGCCGATCCGGTCCCGGATGATGTAGCAGCCAACCCGATCTGTCTGTGTTCGGAGAATGCAGTTGATAATCTGGAGTAGGCCGTGCTCGAGGAACGTGAGCTGGTTCAGTTCGCGGTCCGCGAGGTAGCGGTCTGAGTACGTCTTGTTCCAATGTAGTTTCTTACCCACGTCGTCCGCCCGTTCCCGTCGTGTTAGTTGTCGGCAACCTCCGGCCCCTTCGTGTTAGATTGTCCTGAATTTATCCCAACTCCATGTGTACTTGTACTGCCGGCCGCCACCACGGCTGCGGTGACGAAGCCCATAAAAAAGCCCACGCATAGGCATACATAGCAAAGCATAGCGATTGTCATCTCGGCGCCCTTTCACTTGCAAAACTCACTATATTGTGTAGAGTTTTGCGTGTGAAATCGTCCGCAATTTCATTAAGGCTCTCGTATATCCTTTTCACCTAGAACACAACCAGTCCCGCCGCTAAGGTGGCCACGAAGATATCGGAGAGCGTGTTGTTGAGCCACGGGCGGAAGTAGTTCATCCCGTTGACGCCATAAGTATGCATTGGCGCCCACCGCAGTTCAACCACTTCCCACACGATGGCGAGTGTGGACACCCACGTGACAACCAGCCACGGCTCCAACCATATCAACCCAATCCGTGCACTAATCGCCGGGATGATGGTGTGCCAGAACGTCCAGGTGTCGAGATACTTCTCGCGTTTCAGATAGTTGTGCCATTCGTGATAGTACTGGCGGATAGTCATCCAGAAACCCCCATCTTCTCAAATACGTAATGACCCCCACGTGTTGACTTTTGCCAGTACAGCATCCAGAACATTGTGTTATCCTGTAATGCGCCGATGATGTCCTCGTTTCCGCTCCATCCAGCGGTCGATATGTTGTATGTGCCACCCACCTCGCTCCACCCCCAATCTGCTTGCCACCACAATGATTTAACGTGCGGCAACAACTCAGGGAGTTTTTCAAACGGCCAGTCCCGTATCTCTTGGAGTTCCTTTTCTGTCGGGTATCCATCGCTATCCACCCGGCACTCCTTTCAGCTCGTTGCAATATAGACAGGACTATTTTTCAGTTGAGCGCGGGCCGGGCTTGATACCGGCTCGACTTGCATGGAGCCCTTCAGTCGTTTAAGACCCGGCTTTCGGCTTCATCGACTCCACCATCAGGATGAGAACGAGACCGCGCTAATTCCAGAATGTGAGCCCGTGACCGCCCACGCTCCACCCGGTAATAACGCTGCTTCTTCTTCGCCCCCATAGCCACGAGACCGGTATCGGCACTCCAATCACTAGACCACATGCGAACCCGCTTGTGGCGGCGATCATACTTCTTTACCCGCGCCCGCTCTCGTTTACCGGGGCGTCGCGCAGAGCGCTTTCTATCGCTCGGCTTTCCCATGTTTGGTTAAGTCTCACCTACTCGTCTCGGTGCGTGTCCTTCCACGCCGCCACGCTCAACTCTCCTCTACTTCCGATTCCAGCCGCCGAACAGGTTGTACGGGCTGTAGTAAGTCTGTGATGAATTGTTGCCCGCGTTCGTCGTGTCCGGTGGCATCCGTCTGGTTTTCCACCGGGCGCATGTTGGGCAGACGCCTATGAAACCCATACTGCAATAATGCGGCGGGCATTCGTCGGACAACGAAATGTCGGGTTCATTTATCACATTGCCCTTAGTACTGTTTAGCGCATCATGCTTGGTGCTATTCATCATCTTCCCCCAATTTAGTTCGGCCTTGTTGGCCTCACGCTCTAACGCGGCCTGGTCTGGTATCGGTTCCAGTGGCCCCGAACCAGAACACGCGCATAGTAACGCAGCCATTGTTATCGTGCAAATTAGTCGTTTCATTCTTCACGCTCCTTTTGCTCCGCGTGCAGCGGGCAATCTTGGAAGTTGGGCGGGCAGCAGGGCCGATCTCTTATTGGCCCACGCTTTCCGTCCTCTGTCCACACACATTTCTTTTGGTCATCGCCATACTGGCAATTCCCCTTCCTGTGGCTCGCTCGATGGCGTTCGTAGCAGGCTTGGATAGCGCCGGTGCACCCCCAACAGTATTGCGCCCCCTCGTCGATAATCTCACTACCACAATGGAAACATCTCTTATCGTCCATCATTCCCCATCTTTCTCCGTATGCAGCGGGCAATCTTGGAAGTTGATTTGACAAGCAATATTCACAACCGGCCTATTTCTTGATAAAATCATACACAACGTATCGTGGTTACCGCCCTGCGGGTTGCCGTGCTTGCAATTCCCCGCCCGCATCTTTTCGTAACAGGCTTGGGTGGCGCGGTCCTCCACGAAACAGTCGTCCATATCATCCATGTCAATGCGGGGCTTCCACTTTTCCATCATTCCAGCCCCAGTGTGTGAGCTATGTCAGCCATTAAACAATGAATAGAACAAAAGTCTTGCTCGCCGACATCGTACCGTTCTCTTTTGTAGATAATACTTGAGCAACCTTCGTGAGTGACATCCTCTGTGTAAATTCTCTCGCTCGCTTCAATCTCTTTCTCGCAGTAATTACACTCAAATATGGGTTTCTGTTTTACCGTCATCATTCCCCCTCTTTCTCTGTAATCGGCGGCGGGTCTACAACATTCTCTACGGCGATTTCTATCTCCTCTTTGATTATGCGCCGAACCACGTCTTCTGACTCGGCGGCTGACTCAAGTTTATCGCCGGGGATACATAACTCGACGTAGTGCGTATCGTTTCTCGCGTAGGCATAGTGGCCATCGAGTTTATCATAGCCCGTGCGCCGCGACACCTCACACAGCCACCAGCCCCACGGCAATGCATCCTCTAGGTATTCTGCGTATTTACTTAACTTCATCTCTACTTATCCTGTTCGGGCGGCGGATCTACCTTGATGGGCGGCGTGAGGGAGGACTTGTTGTGCTCATCGAGCCAGAGTTGGGCGAGGGCGTCGCAGGTGAAACCTTTTTTATAGATACTCCCATTCACCAATGCAGCCATCACAACAGCCTTTAAATGAAAGAACGGCTTATCCAGGCCAAGCGCGGGGATTAGATCGTCGTAGGTAGCGGCGGGCACATGTTGCTTATCTTTATATCGCTGTCCGCTGGTAAGAACACGCAGTGACACAGCCTCTCTACCGGGATGGTCTTCATTGACGTATAACCACCACCAGTCGGCCAGCTCTCTTTTCTCCCAAAAGCCCGCGGCCTTGAGCGCCTTTGACATAGGGAGACTAGTCGTCTGCATCAGTAGCCCCGCCTTTCTTCTTCCGCCTCTCTGGCGTCGTAGCTCTCGCCAACCTTGTGATACGTCCCGCCGCAGCGGCATTGACCACCCTCGTTACAGTTGGGCCACTCCTCGCGCTCGGCATGGCACCTGTCGCACTCCCAAATTATCTTTAGGCTATCCATCATTCTCTCCTTCGTGGTGCATGCCTGCGCCTTCTTCGCCTAGCGCGTCTTCCATGGCCTTAGCTATCACGTCGTAGGACGGCCCACCCATTTTCACAACGCCGAGGGCTTGTTGTAATAACTTCCGTAGCCGCCGGTTCTGGCGGTCTCTATTGTTGATAGCCTCCCCAACTTTCGCCAGCAGCTTGATTGCCTCCCATTTATCGGATTCTTCTTTCATTCGTCGCCCTCGCTTTCTGCTGCCGTATCTTGCGGCCCCTCTGCTACTAGCCTCCCCACGCGGCCACCGTCGCAGTCGGGGCAAACAGTAAAGCTCATTTCGCTACCAGCATCCGCAAATCGATCAATGTCCTTCATGTACGCACCCCCGCACGTCTCGCAGTCCGTTTCCTCGTAGCGCAGGAGCGTGTCGTCGAATACATGCCGAAGGTTAAATTGATTCTTGCCGCTGTCGGCTACATACTTCTCCCAAGCCCGCAGGATGCGCGGGTCGGTGACGGGCACCCATTCGCGGAAATCATCCGTAACCAATAGCGGCTTACCGTCATCCGTCCAACATTCTTTCCACAACTTCCCGTCCTTCCGTAAGACGAGGCAAGGCGCGTTTTCTCCGCGCTGAATCCTGAGTCGCTTCTCTTGGCTTTTAGATAGGGCGGGGGCGGCAGCCGCCGAATCGCTTGGCGACTCGCCGCTGGTTTCCCGACCTTGCCCGCATTCGCGGTTGGAGTCGCCACCCCCGTCATCCCCGCCGCGAAGTTTGCCGAAAGCAAACTTCCGCCTTTCTATCGCCGCGTCGTTACATCCGCACGATGGGAATAACTGTGCACCAGAATGATCCTGTATCGCGTTTCCGTGCTCGCACCGCGGGAGTGGATAGTTCTTCTCAACAAAGTCAGCGGCGCGTTGCAATTCGCCGCCCGCCGCGTCGTGTTCCTCAAGTACCTTCATTAACGCCGTACAGAAATGACGAAACCCGGATCTTGACAAGTAATCGGCATATTCCTCCACAGCCGACCGCAGCGCGTTGTGGCGGTCATCTCGGTTTTGGTTCGCGGCGGCAAGGGCTCCCCGTGCATCGCGGAGGTCGAGCAGACAAAGCAGGGCGTTGGGCCATGTTTTAACGGGATTTTCCATGCCGTGCGCGCTCTGCGCTATCGTTATCGCGTCGAGCAACCATTCCTGAGCCACACGTGGCCTCTTGTCCTGCGGCGAGTTACGATCTTGCGGCGGATCGCCGCCGTTAGGGGGAGTCATTGGGCCTACCTCCGTCTGATTTGCGAATCTCAATTACACATGGCGGCATTACGTTGGGAATCCCCGTCATTATCTGCATTTCTAGCACGTAACGCGGCTTATCGCGGTCATAAAGAAAGCCAAAGAGAAACGGCGAATCATCCACGTATCCGAAGTACGTGCCCGGCTCCACGTTCGTAATCATTATGCGGAGGGGGCGGCCGCCGGGTGACCAGGGAGCGCGAGGATACGCTAAAGAATCTGCATGTTCAGATAACGCGTCGATATTAGGTGCATTTGTAACTGTATTGGGTGCGCAGGAGCAAAGTATTAACGCCAGCGCAACAACACAACCAAGCACCGCACAACCAAGCACCGCCACCATGGCTACTACCCTGCACAACGCACCCCAAAACTCCCATTCATCACGGCTCATCCTGAAGCCATCCCAAAATGCTTTTCCGCGTGTTCTGTCGTCCATCGTTATCCCCCCGTCCTCCAATCTGGGTTGTCCTCCACTGTGTGGCCGTGGCGGGCTAGAATGCGTTTGGCCCATTTCGTTGATCGCTGGCCTTGTGCACCTCTGTAATTTTCATCAAGCTGTAGCGCCGTCCTCACGATCTGCCGTGCCGACGTGGGGATGCCGTCAACTAAGTATGCTTTGGAGTCGTAGGTCATCGGATTATTCAATTGGGAATATCGTCTCACCGTCCCACGGGCAATTATGGCATTCCTTTGCGTGGAGGGTTTCGATTTCTTCTTTGTGGTCGTGGAAGGCTTTGACGTAGGTGTCCCGCGCTTTATCCCGGGCATACCACGCTGAGTCGTAGGCGCCCCACACTTTGGCGTGGGCGCCCTGCGCTTTGACATAGGCGGCCCCTGCTTTGGCGTGGGCGGCCCCCGCTTTGGCGTGGGCGACCCCCGCTTTAACCACAGCAGCAGGTAGCTTGCCCTTAACGGGTTTTAGGAGCCGGAGACGCAGCGCCCGTTCGTGCTTGGGCTTGTATTCTTTGATATACTCGCGCCGGTTTTTTATCGGCTCAGTATTCCACTCTAGGAGCGTCTTGTGGTGGATATGCCAGTAAGGTTTACTCATTCTCCCGCCTCCCAGCGCAGTAGCGGGCAATCCCGCCAGTTCTTGGCGCAGTCTAGGCCCGCAAGCAGCCTACAGGTAAAAGCCCCCCCGCGATATTCGGCCAGGCAACAGCTCTCCCCCCGCATAGCATCGTAACAACTCTGCATTATAGCGTCATATGCTTCAGGGTTCTGGCGCTTCAGGCGGTTAACTATGGATTCACTCATCGTCTCTCCTGTCCCCGCCGGCCAGCGCGGGTATCTGTGCGCCCGAGAGTACGCGCAGGCCGCGCCGGCCGAGGGTTTCCCGTGCGCTAAAACGGGAGATTGTCGTCATCGCCATTTCCGGCCTTCGCTACGCCGGGCGCGTAGTCCGTGATAATGTTCTTCGCCTTGTAATCACCGTGTGCGGGTTCCGTTTCCACCGTCGCAGTGACAACCGCACCGACGGTAGGGGTAACGTCGAGCTTGCCTTTTTCGTAGTCCTGCCCCACGGCGGTAACGAAGTGCTTGAATTTGTGGAAGAACCAGTGCGGCGAAACGTAGTCAAAGATGTGCCGGCCCTCGACGTCTACCTTGAGCTTGACCATTGGGTCGCCGCTCTTGCTTTCCGTTTCCTCGGCCTCGAGCACAACGCCCTGGTACTTGCCGTCGCTTAGTAAGCCTTCTCTGTCCATTTCTTCATCCGTCTTTGGTGTGTAATCCATATTCTCTCCGTTGTTGTCGAGGCGACGCCCACCCAATGCGTTGAAAGCAAGCGCCGCCCCGTGCTATGCGGCGTCCTTCTCTTCCGCCGCCTCCAGGTCTTTTTTGCGCAACCGAAGTGCGTCAAGCCACACGTTCAAGAATGTCTCGCCCCATGCCGCCGCGGTGTCTTTGTTTTTGTTATAGTGCGCGGTAAGCTCGTCCACAGTTTTACAGGCCGCCACAAACTTGTGTGCCGTTTCGCGTTCGGTTTCCATGCGGGCGGCGATGTCGACGCCACGCTCGAGCCATTCGACGAGCTGACGCCCCGTTTCCTCACTAGGCAAAAACGGCGCACCACCGTCAAACAAACTTGTGCGGTCTTTGCTTACCGTCGCCAGGTGGCCAGGCACCGACAGGTCGAATACGGTCGTGAATTCGTAGTCCATGCCCTCGCGCTGTATCGGTGCCATACCAATCTTCTTCGGTTTCTTCTTACCGCCCCCGTCGTCCTCGAGGGCGTACTCGGTCTTTGTCCGCATCGTGGCCATAAGATGACAGGGGCTTGACAACATATCTTCGATAAACGCGTTATGCTTCGGCGTGATTTCCCGCCAGGCCATGTACGTGTTCCCACTTCTGCTCGCCTTTGCGACGCGGTCGTGTTCGTCGAGTAACCCGCCTTCGCCAGCCCATGCATGGGAAATACTATCCAGTATTATTATGTCGTAGCCTTTCTCGGCACCAATACGGATAGCGTCCCCGTAACGCTCTGTCGTGTACGGCTTAGGAAGCGGCATGACATCGTATTCGTGTTCCTCGGCGTAGAGGTCGCCGCTCCCGTTTTCGGTGTCAACAAGAAGTATCTTGCCACCGAGACCGCTCGCAATTCGCAAAGCGCTTTTGGTCTTTCCGCTGCCTGCGGGGCCGCAGATACCAAGGCGCAGCCGGGATTTCTTCCGTTCCGCCTTTCTGATTTGTAATGTCATGTTGTTGTCTCCTTTTCTATCGTAATGATATCCCACCACGAGCCGAAGCCGTTGCAGTCGTCACAACCGCGGCCGCTGCAATCGGTGTGGGTGCGCATGTACTCGTATGTGGTGCGCCCGGGCGACTCGCTGTGTTTGCGGTAGAGGCGCATATATGGGCCGTCGGGCACGGGCTTTGTTTTCTGCACCGCTGATTTAATTGCCCGTACCCTCGGGCCCCGGAGGGTTGCCGCCTCCAATCCGTAGTATTCATCCGTCACGCCAGGCCGGAATCTCTCGCGAATTTCGCGCAGGTATTCGCGTTCCCAGTGGCGACGCAGTTCTTCGTCCTGTTCAATTAACGGATGCATCACGGCTTCGTCTCCCCGTCAAATAGCGCCGCCCATTCTTCTAGCGTTGAGACAATCTCCGATGTGGGGTGGAGTCCGATGTGGGTAGATCCCCACCCCGTAGCGTTTCCATCCTTGTCGATCTGCTCCGCCCTCGCCATCAATGAGCCGTCACAGTCTTGGTCATACCCCGTAATCCGGAACGCCATCAACACAATGAAACCCACGGGCTCTGGTTCTACGGGGTCGCGCTTCACAAACTGGATGCGCGGTGTGTCGGAAAACGCGGGCTCCATGCGGAAGTTTTCTTCCTCCATTGTTATTTTTCGTACCGGTCTCACGGCTTCGCCCCCAGGCGGTGACGCGCTGAGTGAAGTGCGGTGCGCGCTTCGTTGGCGGTGTCCCTGCAGAGCTGGTGCGATTCGGGGCTAATCGGCTCGGTCATACTCTCCAGCAAGTCAACCATTCGCTCGGCGTAGCGGAGGTCTACTAGTAGGAGTTCGTGTTTTTGGGAATCCATCTTTCCTATCCCTTGAACGACAACATCGCGAGAACATCTTTCTCGTCGTCCGTTAGGTGCTCATTCACATATGCTAGCTGTGTTTCTACTTGCAGGTGCGTGCCCCATGACAAGCATTCTTTAATGAACGCCTTAAGAAACTGAGCCTGCATTCCATCGTCTGATCGAGCGAGTAGTGCCCCCATATACTCCCAATCGAGTATTGGTCTGTTTCGTTGGTGTGTAATTCTATCCATGCCGTATCACCGCCACGATTGCGTGTGTGAGAAAGTAGCCGACGGCGAAGCCAAGGAACGCCCATGCGGCGCGGCGGCCGGCGCTTTGGGCCCTAGTCATTTTCGGCCCCGCTCGTTGTTAATCTTGACTTCTTCGCCGCGCCAGCCTTCCATCCACGCGCCCTCGTCCATCGAATCGGATGGAACGGGCGGTGAGTATTCATGGTCCTCGGCAAACTTGCGACGGGCCGTGGCACCCTCGGCACGGAAACGCTTGTAGCGTTCGTGGCGTTCGCAGGTATCCATATATTTGTGGACCTCCGATTCGTAGCGTTTTCTAGCATTTTCTAAGGCTATATAGCGCTGGACTGTCTCGTTGTCACTAGTTGTTCGTCTGCGTTCCATGTTAACCAACCTCCGTCTTTGAGCCGTCAGTCCAAGTGATGCCGTGGCACGCACGCCAAACGCTTGCGTCATGTTTCGTCTCGAAGCTATCCACACTTACGTCCCACATGCCGACCGTTCGGCGCTCCCAATAGAACACCGCGTTGTCATAGTCGAATATCAACACGATTTCAGGAAATTTCTTACTGTGTTCCATGTCGTACCGTCCTCTCGGATTTAGTGATTGCCGTGCCCGCGTCGTGGCCGCGCCGGAATTCCCAGTGCGCCTCGCTATAGCGCGGGTACGGGTTGAGCTTGTCGGTGTAACGGAATCCAACCCGCTGGCAGAACAGGCCATTCATGTACGGGTCGCGGGTCATTCCCAAGCCTCCCGAAGTTCGTCCTCCAGCTCGCCGTACTCGACGGGCTTCACCATGCGCCAGCATTCCCTGCACAGCGCTATGTCACTATCCGGGTGCGCCCGGCATTCGTTCCCGCAGTGGGGGCAGAATGTCGCGCTTGCAGAGAAGCACCCTAAGGCCGATTTAGAGGTCGAGGCTTGCCGTCGGGCGCTGGCCTCAGCAAAACCGCTCTCCGTGGATTCTAGGCACATTCCCATCGATTTCACGACATTATCTCCTAATGCTTCGCAAATTTGCGACGTTTTCTCGAATTTTCGTGGAACCACTTGTGCAGCTCCCATTCGTAGACGAGTATCTTCCCAAGCCCCTCAACCCGCGGCAGCCCAAGCCGTTCCACCAAGCCGTACATCGTTTTCTCGGACACCTTGAAGATTTCCGCGAGTTCAGATATGCCGTAGGTTTGTCCCATCTTTTCCTTGTTGTTACCCGTTTGGTGCTTCTTACGTCCTGTTATCTTCATGTCATACCCAGTGTGAACCCGTTTATTCAATCTGTCAACCCTAAATGTGAGTTTTCATGTGGCTTTGTACATTTTGCATCCCGTTAATTCCATAACTGTTGACGGCGCTTGAATTTACGGCCTATCGTTGTGTAGTGGGTAATGGGAGTAACGAAGGGATGGCCACGATATGTCTACTTTCGGAGAGCGGGTTAAGAACGCCAGGGCAAGACTCAACCCGATGCCCCCAGAGGCGCAGGTCGCACGGAGCGTCGGGATTGACCCGTCGAAATTCAATCGGTGGACGGCAAGCCTTAAGGAGCCGCCCGTACCCATCAATGTGTATTTCAGATTGGCCGAGTTTTTAGAGACTCCGCTTACGGAGTTACTGCCGGATGAGATGCGGAATAGCGAGGCACTAAAGGCCATATTGGGGGATAACGGAGGGCCACGGAATGAATTATCGACGATTGAGCACAACAAGGTACTACACATGATCGACCGGCTAGAAAGCGCAGTTATTGCGCTCCAGCAGGACATCGCTATACTACGCCAGATTGCACGGGATTCAGTCAAATGACTTCAGGGTTTACACGATGGGGGTTTCTGGCATGTGCTTATGCACCGAGGCGGATAAGATGGGGCTGTCGTTTATCGACTTTGCGGATTCAGTCGGTGCGCCCACTAATGAATTGCGGGAATGGCGTGCCCTCACGCACTGTTACTGCTGCGATATACCCAGGGAAAAGCTAGCGCAATTGATGCGCCTTCTTGAATTGTGGATAATCGCAGATCGACAAAACGAATCATCGGAGGCCTTATGGAAAGACGAATTGCGACCGCCTGCATCATAGTGTTGTTACTCGGGTGCGATGACGAGCCGATACCTACAGCGCCCCGCGAACACTACGTCGCAGGCCCGAAAATCACAGGCCCGGCCGGGGGGCTTGCACCGTACAGCGCGTGTTGGTCGGTATCAGCTGACGGACATATGTGTACCTACGGGCATCCGACGCGAGTCGGTATCCGGATTGACGGCAACCCGTCGCCCGTAGGCGACTCTGACGAGGAATGCCGGAGCGACATACAAGAGACGCTGACCATCCGCGCCGTGGCCGAATGCACGGAGGATCCGACGCTCGAGGGTACCACGACGCTAAACACCAGTATTCGGTGATGAGCGTGGCAGAAAAATATGAGCGGAAGATTGAGGACGCGGCCGCGAAAATAGTCTGCTTCGTATTTCTGCCGTTCGGGGTTGTCGTGCTCGCGTTTGTAATCTATGTCGGCATCGCGCTTGTTTCCGCACTATTCGGCGACTACGGAATGCTAAAGGCGATAGTGGATAAATAGGGGTGGGATGCATCCGAAGATACCCCAAGACCTACTGGCCGGTAAGCTCTACCGGATCGAGCGCGGCATTTATGTCCGCAAGACGCGGGCGGGACGGCTCCGCTATTTCGTCCGCGTCACCACCGGCTACCAGGACACCATGCGTGTGGCAGGCGATACGATAACAGCCGCCCGTGCCCTGCGCGACGAGGCGAGCACCGATGTCAAGCGCGGGGAGTTCGAGACGCGACGGGCACCCGCGCCGGTGTTCGCTGAGTTCGCGGATACCTACCTCGAGCACGCCAAACAGCACAAGCGAAGCTGGAAACGTGACGAGGGAGCACTCCGTCCGTTCGTCGCGTTCATCGCGCCCAAACGGATCGACGAAGTGACGACGTGGGACATCGAACGCCACAAGGCCCGTCGGCGGCAAGTGGTATCACCCGCCACCGTCAACCGCGAGCTTGCCGTCTTTCGCCACCTGTTCAACATGGCGCGCAAGTGGGGTTACGATGTGGATAACCCGATGGCTGACGTCAGAATGTTCAAGGTTGACCAGACGACTATCCGGGTACTCGACGATAATGAAGAACGCGCACTATTCAAAGCCGCCGCGCACCATCTTCGGCCCGTGCTCGTGGTCGCGCTCAACACAGGACTCCGGCGCGGCGAGCTGTTGTCGCTGCGGTGGGAGCAAGTAGACCTGTTTGAAAAAGTGATTACCGTCAAGCACTCCAAGAGCGGCAAGGTGCGCCACGTCCCCATAAACGACATTGCGTTTGAATACCTGCGGACCATACCCGGCGGTTACGACAAGGGACCAGTGTTCACATGGGCGGGTAACTCTATCACCTCAATCAAGACCGCATTCAATGCCGCGGTGCGCCGGGCCGGGATACCGCCGCTGCGCTTCCACGACCTGCGCCACACGTTCGCCACTCGGCTCGTCCTGGCCGGCGTCGATCTACCGACGCTCCAAGAGTTGATGGGCCACGCCTCGATCACCACAACGCGCCGCTACGCGCACCCGGCGCCCTCGCATAAGCGGGCCGCGGTCAACCGGCTGCTGTTCGCTCACTACAAATATCGGGCACGAGTCCGTGACAAATCTGTGAAACGTGAGAAGTAGTCGGTACAACAACCGGCGTAAGTTGTTTAAAGAGTGGAGCCGATGAGCGGACTCGAACCGCTGACCTACGCATTACGAATGCGATTTCGGGGTATTACGGCACAACGGGTTACACCGTTTCCCGTTGGTATTACGCCATTTATGCCGTTTTAGTGGTCACCTATTCCGCGTTAGATACCACTTCTTTCCGTGACATTTTCTGTGATACGCGCCCGTCGTACACCTTACCGTTGGTGGGGCCGACGAAACGGTGCTTGAAGATTGGCGCGGGCGTTGGCTGAAAGTAGCCGTCGGGGAAAAACGACACAACGCCGAACGCTTGTTGCCATCGCGTCGGACTCCCGTGCAAATAATCTTGGGCATACAAACACGTACAGCCTAGTGACTGCGCCTGAATCGTACTATCGTCGCCGTCAAGGATTCGGGAGAAAGATTGTAGGTCGTGGGTATCGCCGTACATGACGGGCGCCCCGTAGTTTAGCGCATGTTTCTTGGCGTGGTGCTCGTTGTGCCACCGCCCGTGTATGAATATTGCATTACCGATCCGCTTTTTTGCCCCGCGGCGATGTGCTGGCACCCATTCAATCCCCCGTTCCTTTAGCCGCAAGCCAAGCGGTACCTCCAGCATCCCCTCTAACGCGGGGTTGGCGTCGATGTACCGCTCGATCCGCTCGTCGTGGTTGCCCTCTAAGAGCGTAAACTTTACGTTGGGATTCTTTTTCCGACACGCCCGCTGGTATCGGTCCAGCAATTCGTTGGCCACGTCATAGTCAGCCCTGATTCGCTGGCCCTCGACAAGGCGCAACTTGTCTTTGTTGTGGCTGGAGATACAATTGAAATCCATCAAGTCACCGAGGCAGACCCAGTAGTCCCACCAGCAGTCAGCCGCGTAGGCTAGTATAGCGTCGTGAGTTTGGGGATCGTGCCGCGGGACGTGTGGGTCAGGTATGACCAATGCGGTCTTGTACGGGCGGGTGCTATCCTTTTTCCTTCCCATAAACCTCCACGGTTATTTGCCATCCGCGATCTGCCAGTGTGGCAAGTCCTGGAATTTGTTCCAGTCGCCACCCCATGTTAGCGGTATGCCCTCGATAAACGCAACCGCCTTGATGACGCCGGCAAGAAAGTGAAACCGTTCGCGGTCATCCCAGTCTATCGGGTACGGCACAATGTCTGCCGCACGCGAGGGGCGCTCGTTGTGCTCCGAGTACGGCCAGGGAAGTTGACTCTTGCCTTCACGGTACGCTTCTTCTTGGTCGGCCTCGGCGCGGTGGCCGCAGATGACGGAGAAATCTATCACTTCGATCGCACGATTGCATACTCGCTGGAGCCGTTCGTCACAGCTCGCTAGTTGCTTGCGTGATTGGCGACCGAACTTCGGCACTACCCACCCCCAAGAATATGGCCGATGGTGGCGATGACGACGGCCAAAACAATGGCCGCGCCAATCTTTAACGCAAGGCCGTGTTGTCGTACCGTTGCAACCACATCAATCGTAAGCTCTAGAATGTGATCCATCTTAGATTCCATACGCTCTAACCGCTTATCCAGCCGGTCATCCGAAACCATACTCACTCCCCGCTTGTAACCGTACCCACAGCAATAAAATGAATCATTCCTTTGTAGTTGGGACCTGCGCTACCGTCGTCCATCCATACCTGGCAACGGCATGTTGCCGTGGTTGGGTACCCTTCCTCAATCCAATAATGCATTTCATTAAATGAACTGGCCCCCCCGGAAGTAAAATCGTTAGCGGAAGTGGGGTCCTCGCGGATTGTCAGTATCACGCGGGGCGCAGCGTCGAAGTTGGGATCGCCGTCATCGCAGTCTGTGCCTCCACCGTTTAGTGTTATATCAACCTGCAACAACGTCTGACTCACCGCCGTAAAGCTTACCGCCCCGCGGGCCGTTGCAAGCCGTACACCCGCGGCGTGCGTACCACCACGGACCGCGTGCTCGAAGTTGTACTCCGTGTTTTCTACGATGTCCTCGAACAGTCCCTCCACATTGGGGCTTTCCGCGTCAAATGTTGTGTCGTCTATGTCCGTCCAGCCCATTGTCTACCCCTCACATAATCTGATATGCATCTGTGTCGTCGCTCATTTTCTCGGTGGCGCCCGAGATAAACGCATACGTCGCTTTCTCGGCGTCACTCGCACTCCCGTAGTCGCTCGTGCCGTCCGGCGCTATCAGCCCGTACCGCTTGCCGAGGTATTGTGTGTCGATCACATCGAACTCCAGCGCCCCAGTGTCCCAATTCGGCCGCTTACCGACCACGAGCATGTACTTATTCCACCCGACCGTGCCGGCGCGCGGGTCCGGTAGCCTGCTGTGATTAACACGCACCACGTCGCCGGGATTGACACCGCCGTGCGTTAGCAGGACGGGCACAGTAATTACGGGGTTGGGTCCGCTAAAGTGACGCTTTTTATTACGCGCCAGACGCTTAGCGAGTGACTGCCCGTTGTTAGCTGTGGCGAGCCCGCGCGCCTCAAGTTCGACAATGCCCTCCATGTCGTGCGCGGCTATACTGTCGCTGTCGATAACCTCGATGGGTGTGGCGTCATACACACGGCTGACGGCGTTCCAGTTATACTGGACCGTCACGTCGTTGATTATCTCGGTGTTGTCCCACCGCACGGTCGGCACGCCGACAATGCTGTCGTAACCAAATTCTGTTGCCGTAAAATCCAGAGGGGGCCGCGCAATCATTAAGCCCAGTTTGCCAGTGTTGGTGATAAAGAAACATAACCCATGTGGCTTCAGAATGTACTTCTCGATATAAGATTTCATGTTCTCGGCGCGGTCGAAAATATACCGCTCTTTATAATTTGCGTACCACTGCCGCACATACTCAAACGATGTGAAGTCAATTTCACTCGGCGGAATTCCTAACCCCACCGGGTCAAAACCAGAATCCGAAATATAGCTCCACGCGTACCACTTGCCGTCGGGGTCACTGTTGGTAGGTGTTGGTACTCCCGCGTGACGCGAAATAAGTAACCCGAGTAACACATCGATCGGGTTATCTTCTACGGCAAAGTACAGCTCTAGGGGCGTGTTAGTATGCGTTATGTCGGTAGTACCGAAACTTCCCCGGACAACCTGGGGCGTCGGTAGCTCCAACCGCATCCATTCCTCGTTGGCGGTGCCCTCTTCAGCGACAAGATAATACGCCGCATATCGCCCGTCGCCGACTTCGTGGTCGGCGTCGACGGGTAGCACACTATCGTTATACGCAGTAAACAATTTACTGCCAGCCGTTATATCGCTCGTATCGGTGGACTCGAAATCCTCTAGGTGGCCGAATAGTTTTTTGCTGAGTCTGCTAGTTACATCCTCAATCTGGAAGTTATAGACACAACCGTCCCGCAGTTCCAAGGCCGCCACTCGGCCGAGGTAAAGAAACGAATAGTCCTTAAAATCCATACCCGCGTAGCCGCCAAACAATACCGCCTGCTTACCGATTAGGTTCGCACTCTTGAGCGAATATGTCACCCGTGACTCGGAAACGCCGTCTTTTTCAACCACATCCACCGAAAGGTTATCGGTTGTGAGTCGCCCGTTCCGTAGGTCGCACGCCTGATTCCCGCCCGACGGGAATCTCATTACGCCCCCGATAATCGGTAAGTCGGTGCTATCAACGGTAGCACTAGAAAATATTACTCGCGGCGAAAATACCGTCCGGCCCTTCTCAAACGCTCGCGCTGTAGTACCATATTGACCGCGCATAACGAAATGATCTTCGGATATGATGTCTGTCACTTCCATAAATTCATAGCCGTCGTCGTCCCACAACAACACCGGTGAATGGGCCAGCGCGTCAAACCCTTCATTGGCATCCACACCGAACGATGTCGACGCCGCGGTGATATCCGCCTTAAGCGTTCCCGTATCGTGTGCAATTGCTAGTATATATACCGGCGACTGCGAGAGTTGCGTTGAGGCAAGGGCGTATTTCTTGGACCAGTCAGCCATATTATCATGTTAAATTGAACCGATGACGCCGAACATAATCAGTTGGCAATCCATCTGTATATCCTCTGTGGTGATCTGGTCGCCGGTCGCATCGTCGTACCACCGAATGCGGATTGCGTCGGCCGCCGACGCCCGCGCTTGCGGGTAGTGGTTAGCATCGGTCCCAGAGGCTCCAGAGGACGCCGTGGCACTTACCACACACACCGGGCGATGTATTGAAAACGGGCGCTTGCTGTCGCCTGTCAACCCCGATATGTCGATGTCCAACTCATCCGCCGTACCGTCCCACGTACACCCGGCCTCGATAATTACCGCGTGGTTAATACTGCCCTCCCCGGTATCAACCTGCCAGTTGGCGCCGTCGTAGTTAATGTGGCACGCGATAATCTGAAACGCGGTATCGTCATCACCACCAAACACCATTATGTTAAAGTTGTCCGAACTTGCCGCGGTTGCATCTGTGAAAACTTTCGCCATGTTATACCGTCTTCCTAAACCTTAAAGTCGTTTGCACGTACCCATCCACCTCGTCCGGCGTGAACACTAGCTCCGTCTGTGCGACTATATACTCCGTTACCGTTATCGCGTCACCATCGCTGTCGGTGCCCATTGTGTACGTGCCGTCCATATCCCATGTCCCGTCCATCTTACGCACGCTGTCGTCGAATATAAGCTCAAACGCTTGCCCGCCCTTGCACGCCTCCCACCACGTCACAACGTCGGCCTTCGCTGTACTGTCCAACCACCTATACGTAAATTCGTAAAATTCACGGTCCCCGATGTAGCAATGGCCGGTGGTCCCATCCGCCGCGGTGTGGTCGTAGCGTTCCACGCCAGTAGTCTCAATAATGTTCTCGGCTGTCACGCCGGGGTAGAGGTGCGTGCCGTCGTAGCGAAAGAACGGTTGTTTAAGATGCACTGAATACCTCCACTTGCCCGCCCAGTCGTAGCTCGCGGTCTACGCGCCGCATCAACTCGTTTATCCAGTAGCGGTCCCCGAGGAAATCACCCTCGACGTGTAGCGTCAGCCCCCCGCGTTCCTTGACTTCTGTCACTTGCGACGTGCGCGGCGCACTCGGCAAACTCACCGAGGGGGAGCCGCTGGACATCGCGCCGCGAATCGACGCGCCGATGGCCATCAGTGCCGCACCCGCTGCGATGGCCGCAAACGGGTTAAGGCTCCCAAGTGCGCCAAGTCCCTTGCCGCCCCAACTAATCATCTGCCCAAGCATCGACGCCACTGCGCCAATGGCCGCACCCAGCGCGGTTTTCATCGCGTCGCCACCTTGGACGGCGCCCGTTGCGAGTGTCTGAAAGAATGTCGAGGCGAGGTTCTGCCCCGTGGAGAGCTGTTCGTTAATTCCCTCAATGCCAGTTGTAAGTTGGGGGATAGGGATATTCGCCCAATCAATTGTGTTGAACGACGTGCGCTCACGTATAGCGCCCCCCGCGCCCGGGAGTGCGCCCACGTTGATGGGGGGTGGCTGTCCGCCCGCGCCGCCGCCGGCACCGGGCCGACGTTGAAACTGGGGAAGACTGTCGGTAGCGGGTGTCAATCCCATACCAACGTGGCCGAACCACGCATTGAGCGAGCCAGATATGCCGGCGCCGCGTTGCTGCGCGCTGGAGAACCGTTCGGCCGCCGCACTCAACCAGTTAAGCTGTTCCGTCATCCAGCCCAAAGCCTTACCGCCGGGGCCGGATACGGCCATTTGTAGCTTATCCCAGAAGTCGGTTAGTGCCGCGGTGAATGCTTGAGTACTCTCGGTGGCGAGCTCGGTATCCGCGCCAACCGCGTTTATAATGTCATCGCCCTGCGTGAGTACAGCGTTAAGAAACGCTGCGCGCTTTTCGGTATCGGTGAGCGCCTTTGATGTTTTCCCGAGTGTAGCAGCGTATTGCTTGTTGGCCTGCTCAACGTCAATGATAATACCAAGGTTGTCTAACCAGAGGCGCGACTGTCGGGCGGTACCGGTCGATATCGACTCAAGCATAAACCCGACGTCTTTACCGAGAGCAACACCCGCCGCGCGCGCAATCTCGGTAAGCCGGGCCGTGTTCTCCATCCCGACGCCGAGAAGCTCCAGCATGTTGGCACTCTGGACAATCTCGCGTCTGGACAACGCGCTAGTGATTGACTTAACATCGCTAACAATCCCCTCGGCAGACTGCCCGCTGCGCGTTGCCAATCTGTCGAACGCCGCCTCCATGTCGCGGAGCCGCGCGCCCTGCTGTATGAAGTCGTTTAGCTTTTTCGTCGCGAGGACAAACGAGCCTGCCACTAATCCCTTAGTGAGCAAGCTCATCGACTTGAGCCGCTTCTGGAATCCACCTACGGCTTTCTTGCCCCTGGTAAGCGTTCCGAAAAACTGCTTACCATCCAGCCGCATTTTCCCGACTATTGAACCAGCATCAAACGCCATTCTTCAACTTCCCCACCGCTTCCGCCTCCGTCAATGGCTTGTACTCTTTCGCTTTACCCTTACCGCTCAACTCACGGCGTAGCTGCTTGTACGCCTTATCACCCGTGGCCGCCGCTGCGATGTCTAAGAGCGTGCGGTAATTCTCTCGCTGGAACTCTCCCGCTTGCTCCGCGTAATACAGCACATCGTCCCACAATACCTCGTCAACTTCGTCGGGCGTCCAGCCGTAGTGATATGCGAGAAGCGCCCCTAAGCGGCGACAGACCTCTAGCGGGTCTGAGCGCCGCCCTTGGGGTTTCCCGACTCACCGGTATCCGGAAAGTGGAGTGTCTGTAGCGCCGCCAGACACGCCTCGAACTCGTCCACGGTCAAGTCATCAATGATGGTCTCCGGACAGTTGAGCGCCGACAGCATCTTGATACAGATGTCGGTCTGTTCCTCGGGGTCATCGTTAGAACCAAGCGCCTTGACCAGTGAGAAATACTCTTTTGTCCGCTTGAGTTTTAGTGGCTTAACTTTGTACTTCTCGTCATGCCAAACGAGTTCCTTCAGCATAAATCCTCCGTTAGACTGCTGCCCACGTTCCCGTCGTCAGGCCCTGATACAACAGGTTCTCGCCATCGCTTGCGTCGGGGTCGAACAGACCATGCACCTCGAACGGGAACACCTGCGATGTTTCCGAACTGTATGTCAGCGCGACGGGACCAGCGTTGAAGCCCTTCGGGATCACCAGATCCCGCGACTTCTCGGTAGCCGCGTCCGCGTACTGCCGCACCGGGCGGAATACGAAGTATTGCGCCTGACTGGTCGCCCGCGTGCCGACGTAGGGATCGGTGGACGTAGATGAATTGAATGCAAACCGGTCGTTGGGCGGCGTGCTGGTGTCGATTTGCCGCTCTCCGTTCGGGAACACCTCCGGCCACATCGCCCAGTTGAGCACCTCTTTCAACTCGAACTCGGCAACCACGGTCGCGCCGTTAAAAAACTTATCAAGCACGTATGCGCCCGTCTGGTGCGCCATTTCGTCCACGTACTCCGGCGTAATCGTTACCGTAATGTCCCCCTCGCCCAGCAGCCCGTACAGCGTCAGCGAGTCCATCGCGCTACCCGCGAGCGCCCATACCGGCTCTTTCGCAGTATAAGAAACTGTCCCCGGCATCCTCACAACCTCCCGTTAATATTCCACGGTCCCCGTAATACTCAACTCGCGGCAACAGGGACCATCACGCCACGTAGTAACGCCTTGCTTCACACGCTCCCGCCACATTTCTTCCACTCGCGGGAAGTTCGCAGGGTCGTGCTCGCTGTAAAATGCCCGCTTGCGCTCCAACGCCTCGGGCGACTCGTAACCGTAATACTTAATCCACGCATTCAACTTGCGCTTCTCTCGCGCCCGCATGTCCGGTACGCAACCGCAATGTAGGTTGTTATCAAAATTGCTCATAAATTTGTAGTCTTTATCCGCGTCGCGTACACGGAACATCCGATCCATACTCCAGAAGCGGAGCGGCGACGGACCGTTAAACCATCGCTGCTGTTTCTGTGGTGCATCAACCGGCGACGCCATGACCGCCATGAACACCTCAAACACGTTCACGTCGTCCGGTGCTCCGTTCATCGCGGCGAGTATTCGGTTTGCGCTCGGGCCATCCAGAACTTCATCGCCGTCCAGCGTTAGAATCCACTCCGGCTCCAGTTCTAACGCCCACCGGTAAAGCGCCGTTCTATCGCGGCCCTCATCCATTGGCAGGCCATCCTGCCAGTGATAATGAACATCCCCAAAACTCCGCACAATGTCTGCTGTGGCGTCCGTGCTGCCGTCGTCCAGTAACACGACTTCTCCACCCAGCGGCTCAAGACTTCGTAGAGCGTGCTCAATGTAGGCCGCTTCGTCTTTCACCCGCAGGACGGTGACGATCTTAGGACGTCGGGACAACGGGGTCTTTGCTTCCCCCGTATCCAGTTGCGCCGCTTGCTTGCGTCGTGGCATATGCTGTGAATCCTATGTTAAAGCTGACTAGGCTCCGGTTTGCGTTATCGGTGCCGATGCTCGACGGCAACTGAAACGCGGACGCGTTTAGTATCTGAAAACTCGTTAGTGTAAGCGCCCCGCAACTGTGATACCGGTTGTATATCTCTGCGGCCTTTTGCCGCGCTGTGATGTAGGCGGCAGACCGGACAAGCACCTGCATGGTCATTACAGGCGTAGGACTGTTCATCGCGGGGACACCGCCCGTGTCCTTAACTGCAATCGTTGGGTCTGCGCTAACGTCGGGCATGTGATCGTTAAAGATGTCCGTCCCCTGCGCCGTCGCAATGGTCTCGGTCACAAGGTCCGCCGCTATCTCGTCAACAAAGTTTGGCATTATCCCAACATCCTCCGCACTCTATGCGCAATATGTTTTGTGTATTTCTTGGCCTTACCAAACAGGGGGCGCTCAAGATACTTGCCGCCAGCGTTGCCAAATTCGGTCGGGGGCCTCGCCCGCGTCGTCTCGCCCGGTTCCATTTGTGGTGTGGCGATTGCAGGCTTCATCGTCTCGTGTACCTTCGCGGCATATGATTCGTTAAATCCCACCCTCGACTCAATCTCATTCCGCCCCGCGCGCCACTGGGGCAGCGTGCTCACACTAGAATCTTCTAGGTGGCCCTCTTTCTTCGCCACTAATTTCTTGGCTTGCTTTTCTAAATCCAAGCGGTTATCGTTCATGGCCTCCCACACAGCCTCACGCACACGCGAGTCCGCTAGGTCCAGCCGCTTTATAAACCTGGTGGTGTCCAGCTCTATTTCAGCCACAGAACACCTCGTAATGGTCCAGCGTACCCGTCAGGCTGTCGCGTTCGGTGATATCCTTTACCTCGTAGTTGGTGCCGACGTGCGTAATGCGATCACCGATTACCAGCGTCTCGTTCCCCCGCAGCCACACCTTAACCGTGTAGACGTACTCGGTACCGTCAGCGTCTCGCTTGTGGCCCGTAGCCTTACGTACACGTGCCGTGGTCGATACCGCCGTACCGTCGAAGTCGTACTTCCCGTCATTGCCGAGTGTGCCTTTCGGCGTGATCGTCACCGCGTCCACACAGTAGCTATCTATTAACCCCATGCCGCCGCCAATCTCAACAGTCCCGCGTTAACCAGAATCTTCCGCGCCCTTGAGCACAGATGCGTCGTCACTGTGTCGCCGCCGTAGGTCTCCATGACGTCACCGATCTTGACCGACGTAACGCCCTGCGCCCTGAGTGCCTGCCGAGTGGAGTCGTCGCCACCCTTCGCGAACTCGATCGATTGCTCGTAACAGGCCCGCTTGACTGGCTCCAGTATCCGCACCGCGCCGTCGATGTAGTCGTTCGCCGTGGGGAACCTGAGCGCTTGATCGTCCGCACCGCTCGTTGTGCTCGTGTCGTACTTGTCCCCCGCAATCGGCTCCTGGTCGATTAGCGTCGTGGCTAGTATCAGAAACCGCTCTTTGTCCGCGGTGAACAGCGCGTCCCATGTCGTGTAGTCCGGGTGCGCCTCAAAATACGTGTCGCCCTCTGCTGCCGTCGCGTAACTGTTCGCGTCGCTCGCGCCCGGCGTCGCTACAAGTGCTAGTGCCATAACTCCCTCAAATCGCTTTTGTGCCGCTCTGCCCCCACGCCGGGGGCGTGCGCCGCAATTCCCATTCAGCCCATGTAAGCGTATCGTCTGTCACCTTGAACACAATCACGCTATTCTGGTTGGGTAAGTCGTCCTCAGGTGATCCTACCTGGAAACACGTCAACCCTGCTTCATCGTAGTTTAAGTTGACAACATGGTTATGCCCGTGTATGTGCGCTATCACGTTGTAATCCGCTATCGCAGCAAGATACGCGTCGGCCTCTGCGCGCGACCAGTACGTTACCGGATCTGTGATGCTTTTGGCGTCAAACCCGAGATGTGTCAGGACGATAATCTTCTGCAAAGTCCCGACCGCCTCCAGTTGCGTCGTCACCCACGCCAACGGCGTGCCCCCACCCCATAAGGCAAAATCGAGACTAACGTGTATCAACCGTATCGGCGTCGTTCCTGTGTTCCAATCGAGTGACCGAGAGATGGCCCCATGACGGGCGATTATCTGCTCCTCTGGGTAGTAACGCCATTCAATCGGGCCGGTGACATCGTGGTTGCCCAATATCTCGTATGCGGGCACCGTCAAAACACCGTCAGTACCATCCAATCCATAGTCGGCCACATATTGCGTCCATGCGTCTGGCAAATGTATGCCGCCGTGTGAGGTATCGCCCAAGTTGAATACGGCCCGAGGTGTACCAACATTCCCGCTGAGTACTGCCGGATACGGGGTACCCGGCAGTACGTTCATAGCCGCTATATACTCAGCGTTCCGCGAATCCGTGCTACCGTCGTTTTTATAGTGTAAATCACTGACAACAAAGAACGTGACGCCGTCAGTGTCGGTGCCATAAATCGGCGCCGAGGTGCCGCCAGTTAGGTTGACCAAAGCGTTACCGCTCCCGGTAGCATTTATTGGGGCGTTAGCGGAGAGCAATACTGCCGGATGATAAGTGGCCTCAAGCCGAACCTCACTAATGAAAAAATCCTGGCCTCCTGGAGGTCCAATCGAAAGAACATCAATCCTGAAATACAGCGAGTTCATTTTCAATTTGTCCAAAGATACAGAAAATTCAAATTCATCGTACTGGAAATACGAATATCCATCCGGCTCGGTCCATGGTACAGAGACTACCTGCTCAAAGACAATAGTGCTATCATACGCCAGCGTGTACTTGTAGTTGAAAGGAGTCTCGGGATCGAACTGATATGCATCCGGCCAAATCTCTCTCCGCACACGCAACTTTAGTCGGGTAGCCCTTCTTAAATTGGACGGAACATCGGTAAGTCCCAACTCAAGGAATGCCTTGCCAGTAAATGTGCCTGTATACTGACAAAAAGTATCATCATCATCTGGCTCATCATTGACAGTCCCGTAATACGTTACCGGCGGTACGGCTCCCCATGAATCCACATCTATGTCAGAATCAGGTCTTAGCTCAACTAGCATTTCCTCTCCCTGGGCGGGTCCGGTCTCACGTACTGCCGCGCCACTTACCGCTCCTGATTCTGCCGGTAAATTGTCACCTCGACGGGCGGCTGTGACTCGTGTTCCTCACCGCTAAAGTCAACGCCCACCGTCAGGTTGTGTACGCCGTCCTCATCCCATAGGTCGTCATTCTCGACCACGGTATACGTGACGTTGCCATCTGTCGCGCTACCGCTCACCGATACGTTACTCGTGATGTTCTGAACGGTGGCGCTCGGCTTTTTGTCGTGGATTGCCAGCCCCGTTTGTCCGGTGAGGTCAATACCCGTAGCGAGTGTCAAGACTTGCCCGAATGTGTCCTGTCCGTATGTGTTCGGCATGGTCTAATCTCCATAAAGTGTTATCCACCCCTGCCAACTAACCCCGGAGTGCGCTACGCGGAGAGTGTCGGAAATCGGCCCGATATAAGAGTATGTAATCCCCGCCGCGTTTTGGTTGTTGAATAGTAAGATGGTGGAATCCGTTGCCGTGTACGGCCCGGCGTTAAGCGGAATGTACACAACCACCGTACACGCCTGCGAACCGCTGCTACTGAAAGCAACAAGGTCAAAGCGGGACGCCCTAAAAGGTTCACCGTTATACTCCGGCATAAACCCAAGCGACGTTGCCGCGCCGCCTATTTCAGCTTTGCTAAGGTGATGTACCTTGTTGTACCGGTCCTTACTAACCGCCGTCGTGCCAATCGCCATCGACATCAAAACCAGAAACACAATTAACCGCTTCATCCCGTCCTCCCTCTATCCTTGCCCTTTTTCTTCGCCTTCGCTTTGCCTTGCGACTTCGGCGCCGGCCACGGCTTCTCGTCTGCCACCTCCGGAGGCTTCGGCGCCTCCATCGGCTCCGGCTTTTCCTCAATCGGTTTCAATGTCTCGGGGTCCACCAGAAACCAGCCCTGCGTGAGTCGCTTCGCCACCCTGTCCGGGTGTTGATGATAGACGCGCCCCTCCGAATCCATCATGGTGATAGACCCCGGTGCAATCTCGGGCGGCCTCTCGGCCACCGGCCCGTATGTCAAATTCTTGTATCTCGCCATCTTTCCTCCGTTGGTGGGGCGCGGCCCCCATCGACCGCGCCCCGTTTCCCCACCTAACCAGCCAAGTCTCCAGCTGCGTTGGTTATCTTAAAGAACAGCGGCCGCCCGCCAATCTCCAGAACCGTGCTGTTTGTCGTGTTGGGGTTGTTGTGCCAGTAAAACTGGCGCCCCATGTCAAACAGCGCGTTGGTGTCAACGCCCTGATGGGTGTCCGCCGCAAGGTCACCGCGTTTCGAGTCCACCCACACGATGCGGATTTCCTCGTTAGCGGCAAGTGCGTCTGTGAGCGTTTCCAGCGCCGCCATCAGCGTATCGACTGCCGCGTTGAAGGTGGCTTCATCTGTTGATAACGCCATGTCGCCCCTCCCCTTAGCTGATGATGTCTACAAGCCAGGTGTTCTCAGCCGCGGCCACACCTTTGGCGCCGCCAGCAACCGCATGGATTGTCATGTTGATTTCGACGGTTCTCCGTGAGGAATCCCATTCAACATCCATCATGATTTCCTGCTTGTTCGCATTGGGCTTGCCTATCAGCTTGTAGCCGTAAGCCAGTGCGGCGTTCTCCGAAAACATCATGGAGTGTAAACCGCTCGACTCGACGATTTGCTCCGCGACGTACACGTTCACGTCGAGCACCTTCGTCGCAAAGCCGTTACCCTGGACACCTTGTGTCAGTACGGGAGAACCCTTAACCCCCGCGTTGATAAATGTGTCATCTTTCAACAGCTCGGTGAACTGCGTCGGATGCACGACCCACGCGAATGGCTTCGGTGCTTTCTGTACGTACAGAAGGTTTTGAGTTGCCCGCAATGTTGAGAAATTCAACTCCGTTGCGTCAGTGCCGTAGTAGTGGTCCGGCGTACTGGTCGGACGGTCGCTGTAGAGCGTCGCCAGAAGCGTGTCGCGGTAATCGGCCAACCCAATGGCGGCCTCTTTCGCAACTTCCGTCTCGAGGTCCACAGCCGTCGCGTCATCCACGATAAACGGGATAACCACATCCAGGTAGTGAGGAACCGGCGTCAGTGTTCGGACGGCGCAATCAAAAAGCGTCTCGTCCGGGTCTGTGCCGTCGTTCGTCAACGTACCCCACGCAAGCGCACCCGCCTGCGGAATTGAAAAAACCGCGCCCGCACCCGTCAGGTCGAATCTGCGGGTTATCGGCATGAAACATTCGTTCTCCATCGCCGTCTGTACAACCTGCGGGATAATTAAGTCAGGTATCCACTCCCCAACTCCCGCCGCGTTGTCAACGGTTACTGCGCTATATCTCGCCATTTCATCTCCCTACACAACCACACGTCCCCGTATGGCGTTCGTTATCTTATGCGCCTCTCTCTGTATGCGGCTTCCATTGCGGGCCTCATTTCGTTGTGCCTTTTGATATCGTCCGGTCTCCCGGAGCTAACCAACTGCTGCCAGGCCGCAAACTCAGCCTTTGTCACGGTTCCCTTCGGTGGTTCCGCCGGCGGGTTTCCGCCCGTATCCACATATGTCGCCGGAGGCGCCTGCGTAGACGTTTCTGCTAAGAGGTCGACAATGCCGCGCCGTTGTTCCTTTAGCACCTGTATGGGTGTGTCGGGGTCCAACACTCGCCGGTATTTCTCCGGGAGCCCGGCGTTCATTTGTTCAATCTCAGTGAAGTACGCGTCGCGCAATTGTTTGATTTCCTCTCGCTGCGGCCCGACTTGTTCCTCCACTTTGGCGTCTATCTGGCGCTGTTCCTCCGTCTTGTGTTTTTCCACAAGCGCGGCGTTGTCGGCTGTCGCTCTTTCGAGTTGCTTTTTTAGCCGCTTGTTTTCCGCCGAATAGCCTACAATAACGTCCCTGTCACTTCTGCCCGTGCTATCGCTCGCGGGCGGCGTCACCGTTTCTGCGGTCGGTGTCTCCGTTGTGGCTTCTGCGACTACCACAGCATCGCCCGTGTTTAAATTGGCCACGGTATGCCTCCCTGTTATTTATCCCAATCCGGAATGTTTACCACACGCCCGCCACCGCTCCGGTTTGTTACCGTGCCCGTGCCGTCGTTTTCAATTGGCTGTCCGGGTTCCCAATCGAAGTCCTCTATACCGTCGGGGAGCGCGACACTCCGCGCACCCACTCGGTCACTGTTCTCTTTGCTCGTGCGCACCCCGCGCTTACGCCTAGGCTTGCGCTTGTAGTACGTTCCGCGTATTCCATCCTCGGTACTCATACCCATACTTCCATTTCTTCGGGCGTCAGCTCGTCGCCCACCTGTTTCTTCGGCTCGTTCTTCCCCCCGTCTCGCACCCAGCGGGAGTTTAGTTCATGTAACCCGACCGGGTGCTCTCGGTAGTGGCACCCCCTACGTTCGCACTTGTAGTACGGCCCGTCGTTGAATGGGCGCTGCAACATCACGCCGTCAAGCCGCTGTATGTGGAGTTGCATCATACTGCGCCGCTCGTTCCCCTCTGACGTAACCACATGACACTGATTGATAATGCACTCGTGGAACATCGGCGCTTTAAATATAGCGTTGCCGCCCGATACATCTTTCACGCACACCTTCCCTTACATCCGTGGTATACCGGCTCCGGGGGTACGCGCACCTTCACAGCGCCAGCGTCGGCGTCGGTTATGTATGATTCGATAAATTCACGCCCAAGCCGGTGATAAGCTAGGACACGGTGGGAGCCGTAGCGTAGCCCTAAGTCCCGGCCGAGTATCACTGGGGCGCGTAAGCCCTCCGCCTCAATCTCTTGCTGCAACGGTATTGACGAGTCCTTGTATGTCCATGCGGGGTCTGACTTACCAAATCGACACCAATACTTTTCGTATAAGAGCGCCACAGGCACCATCACCGTCCCCTCGGTCAACCCCGGTTTGAAGTCGCCATCGATAATGG
Organism: bacterium; assembly: GCA_024229275.1. Taxonomy (GTDB): domain Bacteria; phylum Acidobacteriota; class Thermoanaerobaculia; order Thermoanaerobaculales; family Sulfomarinibacteraceae; genus JAAESQ01. Next base: position 30,831 of record JAAESQ010000714.1, read on the forward strand.
TTTCCGGTTGAAGGTGGTAAAACATGCCCCGCGTCGGGATTGTGATTTCCTGCTGCATCGACCCATCGCGCATCTTCACGGGATACGGGAACCAAAGCTTAATCATGTTGTACTGGCACAATTCAACACACTTCGCCATACGCCCGGCGGCCTCGCGGGGGAACTCAGCAAGGTCACGCGCCGTATTCGCCCGCCACTGAATTGTTACCCAATCGCCCGGTTTAATAACCGGCATACCGCCCCCAATGCTTCATAACAAAGTCGTGTAATGGTGCGGCTGTATCTTCGCATACGTCGTGCGGCCGCGGGACACCGTGGAACACAAGTGCCGAGATGTCATCTAGCTCCTGTCGATCCCGCTCGGGGAACACCGCATGCCGTGTATAAAGCTTGTAGCTTTCAGTTAGGTGGTCCGGTATCGTCCCGGTGTGCTCGCCCGCTATGCGCCGTATAGCTCGGTGTTCGCAACGGTCATGGAATTGGAAATCACACGCCACCCCAGCAGCCCACAACTTCCGCGCACCCTCAGAGCCGCGCCGCACACGAATAACCTGCGTGTTGAACTTGCCATCGACAAAGCACCGCACGCCTGCTATGTCTGCGGGGCAGGCGTCAAGCGCCGCCTCGAGTTCATCTAGGTTGCGGATGAAGGCGGTATCCAGCCCAGCGGCGTAAATACTCCCATTGGGGTTGCCGATGTCTAAGTCGGGATTGTAGAAGCCCAGCATTCCCCACGAGCCGCGGTATCGCAACGGCTCCGGCAGATCATCGTCCGTAATAAACTCCGCACGCCGACCGTGTACAGCAAGGCCCGATTCGGCGGCAAGAAGATAGCGGGCGTTGTACACACCGCCACTGGGGTCGCCGTCCTTACCGCAATACACAAACGTCCATACACT
>JAAESQ010000715.1 GCA_024229275.1 bacterium
ATCACCTCTGGGGCCCCGTCCATCTCTACTCTTGCAGTGGCCTGGCTTTCTGGGTCCAATGTGTAAAGCTGGCGATGATTCCGTTGGAGAGCGATGAAGCGAATTCCGTCCTCGAGCCAGGCCACGACGCCGGGATCCTCGTCGAAGGGCTCGGTCAGCAGAACCTGCTCACCACCATCCACCGGCACCTTGGCGAGATAGGAATTCAGGTAGGACTCGAATCGACCGTTTTGGGTGGAGAAGACAATCCACTCTCCGTCCGGAGAGAAGTGCGGATCTCCGTCGGGACCGTCAAGCTGAACCAACGCGCTAAGCTCTCCCGCAGCGACATCGAGAATCGATATGTCTCTGTGGAGGGACGACTCGATGCGCGGATCCGGGCGGTGGTCGAACGCGATGAACTCACCCTTTGGCGACCAACGGTAGGTGCCGACCGTGAACTCCGACCCGCTCGTCAGGCGTCGGAAGGCAGGAGCCGAATCTTCTTTCTCACCATCCTCGGACTCCTCCTTGGCTTCACCCTCGCTTTGCTCGTCCGGATCATCGACTCGCGGCAAGGCGGCGCCACCTTCTTCCTCGAGAGCCGACTCCACATCGAGCAGCCACAGGTGGGTCATCCTAAAAACAGTGTCTTCGACAACGTATTTGCCGTAGGCCTTCTCGAGTTTCTCCTGATGTTTGGTGTCCGGATCTGTGATCGCCACGGCCATGGTCGACCCGTCAGGCGCCCACTCGAAGCTCGACACGCCGTCCTTGACCGCGGTCAGCGGCCGCGCCTCTCCACCTTTCGGGGAGATCAACCAGATCTGACGATCATCGCCTCGATCTGCGAGGAAGGCGATCAATCGCCCGTCTGGTGACCAGCTTGGACTCGAGCTGTTGCCATCTTTGGTCCTGGTGAGTTGAAAGGCCTCCTCACCGTGCCGGGCCATCCAGATCTCCCTGTCGTATCTGTTCGCGTCCCAATCGGTCGTCGAGACCGAATACAGCACGGCACTCCCATTCGGCGAGATCTTCGGGCTGCCAACACCGCGAAGGCTGAGGATATCTTTGAAATCCGGGCCTGAAAACTCAGTCCAAGTATTTTGAGTGGACGAGTCAGGCTCGTCAGCCAAACCAGGAGCCGCCACCAACAGCACTGTCACGGCGAGAATCGGGAGTCTCCGAAGCACCACACTCAAATTCATGTCCAACACCTTTCATATGAGTTCGAATCACATCCATGAAGATGGTGGGGTAGCACCGCCGTTTGTGCAAGTCGTAAGGTGTGTACCGCTCTCAAAATGCCGCGGCTCGAGATGAAAATTCCAATCTGTGGAAGGGCACCTCAACCTTCGTCGCGAAGCACTATCACGGGATCTACGCGAGCGGCTCGCGCCGCCGGAATCAAGCACGCAAACAGACCCACAAGTAGCATCGAGGCGGAGGCCAGAACGAACGTGAGAGGATCGAGTGCGGAGACCTCAAACAAGAGATTTCCCATGACTCTAGTGAGCGCAACAGACCCTGCGAGCCCGAGCAGGAGACCTGCTACGACCATGGCCAGTCCGTTCTGCAGGATGTGTGAAAGGACAGCGCCGGAGCCAGCGCCCATCGCCATGCGGATCCCGACTTCCCGACGCCGCTGTGTCACGACGTGAGACAGGACGCCGTAGAGCCCTAACGCCGCCAGGAACGCGGCAAGTATTGCGAAGGCGCCGATGACCGACGCCGACTGGCTCGCTCCGGACAGACTCTGCTCTTTGACCTGTTCCATCGTACTGACGTCCCCGAGTGCCAAGTTGGGAGCCACTTGGCTCACAGCCTTGCGGAGCCCGGGCATTACGGTTGCGGGCTCTCCCAGGGTGTGCACGATGAGCTTGACCCGGAGCGTCGGGCTCTGCGCCAGAGATACGTAGGCCACGGGATCGTCCTCTATCCCTGGCCGCCCGACACGCTCACTGCGAATGATGCCCACGATCTGCGTTTCGGTGAGTCCTCCCTCCAGCTTGACGTATGCGGGATCAGTCATATAGACGATCTCGTCAATTGGATTGGGAAACTTGAAGCGATCCGAGAGGCTTGCGGCCAGCGTTTCGTTGACCACGACGACGCGCGGCGCATCCGCAATGTCACGATCGGTAAGTCCTCGGCCGGCAATCAACGGAATCTCAAGCGCTTCGAAATAGTGGGAATCCACGCGCTTGTAGCGAATAGAGATATCGGCGTCGTAGGCCAGCGTCAGCATCGCCTCTCCCTGCCAAATCTGCTGCAGGGGGAGATCAGTTGAAAGTGATGCGTGTTCGACCCCCGGTACCGCCTCAACACGCGCAACCACAGCTTCATAGAACTGCGTGGCACTTGCCGGTGTCGGATATGCCGCCAGGGGAAGGTCGAGCGCCATCGTGATGACGTTCTGGATGCGTACTCCGGTGTCGACCTGTTGGAGTTTTAGCAGGCTCTTGAACAACAGCGACGCGCCGCAGATCAGAACCAATGAGATCGCGACTTCGCCCACTACGATTGTTCGACGCAGCCCTTCGCGCGAGAACGACGATCCCCGTGACACCTGATTCAGAGCATGCGATAGCTTCACAAATGAGGTTTGCAGGGATGGGATGAGGCTGACGAGCAGAAAGACAGGAATCGTGATCGCTGCCGCAAACGCGAGAACTCTCAGATCCAAGCCGACCTCGGCGGTCGCTGGTAGCGATCGGAACAACAGCGGGATCACCACTCGTGTGAGCAAGCCGGCCAAGGCCACGCCAGCAACCGCCCCCAGGAAGCACAATACGAGCCCCTCGGTGAGCAACTGACGGATCAACCGGCCGCGACCTGCCCCCAAGGCCGCTCGCACAGCAAGCTCTTTTTTGCGTGCCGCGCCTCTCGCCAACAGCAGATTGGTCACGTTGGCGCATGCGATCAGCAACACCAGGGCTACGGCGCCAAACGCGAGGTAGATCGACTCGTGAAGATTGCCATAGAAGAGCCGTTCGTCGAATGGTTCGACCATCACGCTCCATTCACGTTTCCACGGCGGAGACAGTTCTGTGAGCTGGGCGTCTATGGCAAGCATCTCTTCCTGAGCTTGCTCCAGGCTCACACCATCCCGAAGTCTCCCCATGACTCGCAGCCAATGGGAAGCGCGTGTGCGTTGCGGCGGTGTGAAGATCAGAGGTTTCCAAAACCCGCCCGTCTCTCGATCGAAGCTGCCTGGCGGCAAGACGCCGATGACACGATGAACCTCGCCATCGAGGATCAGCTCACGATCGAGGATATCGGTGTCGCCGCCGAAGCGCGTTTGCCACGCTTTGTTGCTCAGGACGACAACCGGGGAGGCGCCCGGTTGGTCCTCTTCAGTCACGAAGGTCCGTCCGATCCGGGCTTGGATACCGAAGACTTCGAAGTAGTCTGCCGAGACGTGGTAGCCGGAGAAGCGTGTCGGCTCACCGTCTCCGGTAAGGCTGGCGTTAGTCGTGGAGTATGCGGACAATGCTTCAAACGAGTTGTTGAGCCGCTTCCAGTCGATGAAATCCAGAGTTGTGGTCGCGTTGCGGTCACCTGGCGCAGGTGTCTCCCACACTCTCACGATGCGATCCGGCTCCGGGAAAGGAAGGGGCTTCAGGAGAACGGCGTCCACCAAGCTGAACATCGCAGTATTTGCGCCGATCCCAAGTGCGAGTACTCCAATGGCCACGGCAGCAAAGCCGGGGTTTCGCCTCAACGAGGCCAATCCGTACCGGATGTCCCGCACCAGGTTCTCGATCCAGAGGGAGCTCCTTTGATCGCGATGGACCTCCTTCATCTGCTCGACCCCTCCAAAGGAACGGCGGGCCGCATTTCGCGCCTCCTCTGCTGACATCCCTGAGGCGCGGGCATCTCGCTCTGCTAGTTCGAGGTGCGCACGTATCTCGTTCTCCAACTCCCGTTCGTGCCGGCTCTTCGTGATCAATGCCAGTAGACGGTGGTAAATGGTGCGCGGCGTCATGATGTCGCTTCCAAGAAACGGGCCACTAACGCTGTCGTCTTCTCCCACTTCTCCAACTCGACGCTGAGTTGTTTCTCGCCCGCTGGCGTCAAAGCGTAGAACTTGACCTTGCGGTTCGTCTCCGAGATGCCCCACTCCGTCTGAATCCACCCTTTCTGTTCAAGTCGGATCAGGGCTGGATAGATCGATCCTTGATTCAGTCGCAAGACATTTTCGGACACCTGCTCGAGCCTTCGTGCGATGCGGTAGCCGTGCATCGGACCCATTGTGTCCAGCGATTTGAGGATCAAAAGGTCCAGTGTTCCGTAGGGGACTTCGGTCTTGTTGGTGGAGAGTTGACTGCTCATTCGATGATTATCCTCTCTACAGGTAGTCTATCAACATATACAACTACGGCTCCCGCTCAGGAAAAGTTTCACTCTTGGTCGATCCATCCCGGTTTTACGAATTCTCGTCAGGGAATGCCGCACCGCCATACCCAACATCCACTCACCCGCAACCTGCTTCCCGGTCGGCCCGTCTAAACCAGTAGACGGGCCAAAAGGAATTGGCCCCGAAAGCTGAGAGGGGGAAACGATGGAAGCACTTGCATTCGTCATCCTGGTCCTCGGATTGGTCGGCGCCGGCATGTGGCGGCGCCACCTGCGGGAGGCAAAACAACTCCAGTTAAGGCAGATCATCCACGAGGAGAGGGTCAAAGCCATGGAGTGCGAACTCCCCTTACCGGGGTTCGACGACGATGAACTCTCAGACTCACTATCACTCTTGTCACGTTCCGGACCGCGAGAGGATGGTTTGGCCGCATCGATTACCTGGGTCCGACTCGTCACGCTTTGTCTCGGATTAACCTTGTTCTTGGGTGGTATCGGCGCAGCGGTCGGTCTTTCTCTCGTTTCGGATCCAGAGGCCAGTGGCACTTGGCCGCTGGGCTTGATCCCAGTGTTTGTGGGGCTCGGCCTGCTCTTGTTCTACCATCTGTCGAGCCGCTTTGTTAACGTTGAATTAGGGTCTCAAGGACAATGTCAGAATCCACCTTGCTAGCGCACAGGCTGACTTTCGGTTGGGCCTCGCTGATGAGCGCCGTCGAGGATTTGACCGGTGACTCCCTTGACGATGCGGAGTTGGTGCGGGCGATCGTTAAGACCGGTGATGAGGACTTGTTTGCGACCTTGGTCCATCGCCACAAGAATAGCGTCTTTCGTATCGTCTCGGCGGTCTTCGGACCGTTTTTCGAGGCAGAGACCGAAGAGCTCACCCAGGAAGTATTCATTCAGGTCTATCTGAAGTTGGACTCATTTCGCCACCAGTGCGCCTTTTCCACGTGGCTCTTTCGTCTGGCAAGGAATCTGGCCATCGACCGGCGTCGGCGCGCCCGTTGGCGACTGCCGCACTTTGGCGACGAGGCCCTCCAAATGCTGAAGGACGACGGCATGGATGCCGATCCAGAGGATCGAGCTGCGACTCAGCAACGGCGCCGCTTGCTGATCGCTGGCCTCGAAACGTTGAACGAAACGCAACGGATGGCAGTTCTGCTGTACTACTGGTTCGACTGCCGGGTGATCGAGATTGCTCGCTTGATGGACCTCAACACGCAAACGGTCAAGTCGCACCTCCACCGTGCACGACTGCGGCTTGCCCGCCGACTTGGCGAGGAGTTCGGCGATGGCTGATCGCGAAACCCGTTCGAATGAGCGCCTGGCTGATCTACGGCTGCAGCAGGTCTTCGGCGAATTTGCCCGTCCGCAATTGTCTCCTTATTTCGAGGCGAAACTGCGGCAGCGCCTGGCTCGAGAACGACAGTATCGGCTGATGCGAGTTTGCGGTCGGGTCATGGCCTTCTATTGGCTGGCCGTTGCCCTTGTCAGCGCGGGAATCTTGTATTATGTGCCCTTGCCAGCATGGACGGATACAGGAACGCTCCAAACAACTCTCATGCTCGTTCTGGTGATGACCGTAGCTCCGACTTGGCTACTCCTTCGGGTGTTCAAAACCGGTCTTATCGACACCCTTATCTGTACGTTCCATCCCGGAGGATCGACAGCTCGACAGTGACCTTTTCTGAGGTGTTGTCGACAGTCAATGCTCCCGGCTCGCACTAAAGAAATGGCGGTCGACGCCATTCATGCGCTTTGCAGAGAACCTAATACCAACTGAGCGCACAGTTCAGCCCAATGGGTTTGCTGTGGTAAGCACCCGAGTGGTGTCTTGCCCTTGCCAAGTGATTGTGGAGGAGGAGACATGCAACGACCAAGGCTGTTATGGCTCATCAGGGGATACAAGTTCAGGAAGAACTCGGCAGATTGCTCCAACGTCAAAGCTAAGCGCCACCCGAATACCGACATTGACCTCCGAAGCCAACGCCTTCGATTCCTGAACGACCTCTTCTCCGACATCCTGCAGGACCTCAGGTTCACCATCAGAAGCTTGCGAAAGACCGGTGGTTTCACGATTGTAGCGATCCTCTCCCTCGCCATGGGGATAGGTGTCAACACCGCCATGTTCACGACGATCCAAGCCGTACTGCTGGCTCCGGTTCCGGGTGTGATGGGTCAGGATCGAATCGTAGACATGGTCCCCGTCATCGATGGATATGATCACTATTTGTGGGCATATCCTGATTTTGAAGACGTCAGAGATGCAGAAACTCCTTTCGAATCCCTGACTGCGTGGATCGAGAGAGATGCGACATTCGGCAGCGAGGAAGGAGGGCGACGGACCAGAGTCGCGTACGCTACGGATAAGTACTTCCACGTTCTTGGAGCTCCTCTCAAAGCGGGCAGAGGATTTCGAGGTTCAAAATACCGAGGTCCTGGTCAACACCCTG
>JAAESQ010000716.1 GCA_024229275.1 bacterium
AAGTAGATCGGAAATACGTTGAATAGCAGCACCAACGCTTCTGGTGTCTCTTCAGGGTTGGATCTTCGAATCCACTCCGCCGCGATTGGGAACAGAAGAGTCAAGAACAGCATGATTGTGCTTGGTCCTAGTGTGAACTTTGATCTGAGAGGGTCTTTCAGTTTGACCATCAAATGATCCTCCAACGTCAGGTCGTTAATCGCGGGATCCTTGTTGGATTGGCCGTGTGTGACGGCGCCTTTCTGTTGTCGACAGTTCAGCGAACTCACACCACACCCATATGTTGCCTAGTAACAATAGCGTGTCTCAGTACAGATTCGGAAGGCCTAGTGAGGCTAACGGCCCGTTGAGGTCGGTAGGCTTTCTTCCTGCCTACGTATCTGACTGATTTCGTTGGTATGAGAAAAGGTGAGCACTGCAGGCTCAGCACAAGCTGCCGCAGTTGGATTGCAGGTGCAACCGGTTGGGAATGGGATAGTTAGCTGCTTCTGCCGTACGCATTGTCATCGGGCTGAGGATCGAATCAGTGCACAGAACATCATACGACATGTAAGCGTGGGAGGTTCTCAGCATCGAGTTGTGATCGACGAGGATGAAGAGGTTAGTAATCCTCTGCTCTGAGATTGGAAGCTGTGGTCATTTCTCGCTCTTTGAGGTTTCGGTCCTCACTGAGGAGGTGCAGGCATGCCGAGCGCCTCCATGAGAAACGCAAACTGGCGGGAGGTCCTGTCGGCCTGTTGGTCGATCGTGACTGCGCCACGGCGGCCGGAGTTGGTTTGCAGGAAGAATTGGATAGGTTGCGTGGTGCCGTGGTCAGCATCGGCCCATCGTGCGGCTGCAGCGAACTTGCGGGCATGGGCCGGATGGGTTCGAGCGTCATTTGCGGAACCGACGACCAGGATCGCCGGGTAGTCAGCTCCTTCAGTGAGGTTGTGGTACGGCGAATACGCGAGGAGGTGATCAAACATTACGGGATCTTCAGCGCTGCCGTACTCCTCCGACCAGATGTTGGCGAGTCCAAATCGGTGGAAACGGAGCATGTCGGTCAGTGGGACATGGCAGAGTACCGCGCCGCACAGGTCTGGTCGCTGGGCGATGACGGCGCTGACCAGCAGGCCGCCGTTTCTGCCGCCACGAATGGCGAGGCGGTCGCGTGATGTGTAATTGTTGTTGACGAGCCAATCTGCTGCAGCGATGAAATCGTCAAAGGAATTTTGCTTCCGCTCGCGCATCCCCGCTTCGTGCCATTCTCGCCCGTACTCGCCACCACCGCGGAGATTGGGGATCGCTACGGCGCCCCCAGCTTCGATCCACACCGGGTAGAGCGTCGTAAACCGGGGCCTCATTGAAATGTTGAAGCCACCGTAGCCGTACAGCATGAAGGGAGTACTGCCGTCCAGGGGCATATCCCTGTCGTGGACGACAAACATACTGACTTTGGTGCCATCCTTCGACGGATACCAGACTTGATCGACCACGACATTCGAGACGTCGATCGGAACGCGCGACTTCTTGATCAGGCTGAGTTGGTTGCAATCAGGATGGTAGAGGTAAGAGGCCCAGGGATGAGCAAAGGACGAAAACCTGACCCATACATCTGGCTTCGACCAATAGCCGTGTACTGAGGCGGAACCGATGGTTGGCAACGCAACGTTGTGGACAAAGGTGCCGTCGAGTTCAAAGACCTTGATCTGGGTGGCGGCGTTGTGTTGGTAGACGGCGTAGAGCCTGCCGCCGACAGGCCTGACGTAGGACAGTACGTCTTCTGATTCGGGAATCAGCTCTCGCCAGTTTTCTCGACTTGGCTTTTCAGTCGAAGTGACCATAAGCCTGTAGTTTGGTGCGTTCCAATCCGTGTGGATCAGAATCGTCTCGTCGACGATGTCGACTCTATACTCGAAGTCCATTCCCG
>JAAESQ010000717.1 GCA_024229275.1 bacterium
ATTGTATGAATCGACAGATAACAGCAATTTTCACCATATGCGCTTCAATGATGGTCTGCTCACCGATGATGGCAGCCCAAGAACAGTCCCGGATTGCAGGCACTGAGCTGTTGACAGTCGAAGGGGACATTGCGTCTCATTTGGTTGCGGGAGTTGACCGATTCCTGCTTGGTGAGCTTGAGAAATCCGTCGAGCGGCGCGAGCGGCACTGGCGTTACGATTTTCTTTCCGCCACTGCCTATACTGCATCCGTAGAGACCAATCGCAAGAGGCTGGCGCATATAATCGGCGTGCGCGATAAGCGAATCCGTTTCGACGCCCCCGAGTTGATCGGGACAACCGAACAACCGGCTCTGATCGGTCGGGGTGAAGGCTACGATGTGTATGCCGTGCGGTGGCCTGCTTTTGGAGATGTGCATGGCGAGGGCCTCCTGCTGGTGCCGACAAGCGGTGAATCGGTGGCGGACGTCGTTGCGATTCCAGATGCCGATCAGTTACCTGAGACGATTACAGGTCTGATCGAGGGCGCTGCCGTTGAATCGCAGTTTGCCCGACGGTTGGCCGAGAGCGGCTGCCGGGTGCTCGTGCCGATGCTGATCAGCCGTCAAATGGTCCAGCGGATTTCCGCCAGAGCAAATCGCGGTGTGACGTTGACCAATCGTGAATTCCTTTACCGTGCGGCGTTCGAGATGGGTCGGCATGTGATCGGCTACGAAGTACAGAAAGTGCTTGCGGCAGTGGACTGGTTCAAGAAAGAAAATAGAAAAGTCGGTGTCATGGGATGGGGTGAGGGCGGATTGATCGCTTTGTACGCCGGAGCGCTTGATACTCGCATCGACGCTGTTTGTGTGAGCGGATATTTCAACTCGCGTCAAAACGTATGGCGCGAGCCGATCGAACGCAATGTGTTTGGGCTTCTTGAAGAGTTCGGCGACGCGGAGCTGGGGAGCATGGTGGTTCCGCGCACCCTCATAATAGAAGCGGGTAAAGGCCCTGAGGTCACTATTGCTCCAGGGAAGCGCGCGGCGCCGGGTCGGCTCATTTCGCCCAAACTAGACGATGTTCGCGCCGAAGTTCAACGATTGAAGAAACTGATAGCCCCGGTGAAGTTCGAGACTAACGTCAAACTGGTTGTCAGCAATGGCTCCTACGGCAGTTCTGCGGCGCTGGGAGCTTTCTTGGAATCTGTGGCAGGGACAAAGGTTGTCAGGCCGGGAAAACCTCCGGAGCGTCTGACAAAGTCATTCGACTTAAAGAGTCGTCAAG
>JAAESQ010000718.1 GCA_024229275.1 bacterium
GAGACCTCGGACTGCACCATCTCTGGGTCGTCTATCCAGGATCAGAGAGCTATCAGCTGGATGATCGATTGACTGTAGTGCCCCTACAACGAATTCACGAAGCCATAGCCGCCTCCGGGTCATAGAACGCAGAACCGCGTCTAGACTGACGTAGAACTCGTCGGCTGGGAAGCTCGAGCAGAGCCGTTCGGCAAGTCGTACCGAGAGGCGAATCACGATATTGATGTCTCTAGTGAATCATGGTTCACCATACGCGATCGTCGCTACGGATCCTGTGACCAGGTATGGAATACTCAGGTCCTCGAACGCCGCTGTCACTCGGAACAATAGGTCAGACAGTTCCATGAAAGAGCCGTCTTGCTACCTCGGAGGCAATCTTGTCCTCAGGCCATCCGGGGTGCTCGCCCATCAGAATGGCGGTAAGCATGTCGCGAGCCGAATGCCACATCCCGAACGCCATCTCCAGTCGCTCCGCAGGAGTCTTATGGAGCAGGATCTCCGCGACTTCGTCGTCGACCACCTCTATCACCGGCAGATTTCTTTCCACTCGTCGAGTGTACCGCCAGTCAATGATTCGGCTGTGCAGGACGGACGGCCATACGGCAGGACGGGAAGACGGTACGGAGAAGACATTTTTGAACCGCACATCACGCTGTAGGGAGCAGTTTGGGTCGTGGGCAGGGGTCCGAACTGCCCTACGACCACCTGCTCATCTCAGGGGGACACCGGGGCCAAAGGCCACGCGTAAGAGCGCAAAGGACGCTAAGACAGCACAAAGAGGAGAAATAGGGGCGGTTCCTTGAACCGCCGAGGCAGGGCGGGTAGACGGCAGAACGGGATTATGCGTGCTTGCCACTCGGTTTTGCACTCGCAGTGCCCTTCGACTTCGCTATCGCAATCGCCATCGAAATTCTGGCGCCCGTGAGTCGATGGAGATTGAGATGGGGATGGCGATGGCGATAATAAGTCCGCTCTTTTCGAACGTCGATTGCTTCGAAGGACGACAACCGACTCAGCACACGCGACTGACTTCGTCATCCAGCTTCGCCTTCTGCTTCGCCGTGACAAGTCCTCATCGTCATCGTGTGAGGATGCGCGTTTGAACAGGAGGTAACAGAGAGAACGGAGGATTGAAGTTCTTCTCTATATCCTCGGTTCACTCATTTTCAACGGTTCTCTCAGAGACGCCTTCCTCGCTTGGGGCATTGACTCTCGAATGGTGAAACGCAAGGAAGGTAGAGCCCTACTCTTGTCCTCCTCTGTTACCTCCGTTTGCTCCTGTTCATATGTCCTCTCATGCGCACCTTCCAGCAGCTCCGACAACCACGACGACTGCTCGATGAGATCAATAATTCTTTTCCCGGTCAGTCGAGCCCCTTTGACCCGGCTTCGGGAAAGCGCTGCCTACTTGACACGAGCCATCTGATGGGTGGCACTGATTTCGTTGGCGGTCAGCCGGATGCGCGTCCAAAGCGATTTTTTTGCTGCGACGGCAATGATGGCAATTGCAACGCCCACAAACTCCGCGAAGATCCGCTCGTTAGCGATTGCATTGCCGACTTCATAACCCTGTGTACCCCATCCGACCGCGAAAAGTGCTAAGAAAATGACTGTCACAGCACCTGAATTCACGTTCATCATCGCAAGATCGTGGTTCGATCATCATTCTGGCGTTGACGATTTGAATGCTGTACCGGTCAAACATCGAACAGCGGGTCGAGGAGCTGCAAGCGATGGTTCGCGGAAAGGTCAGCGTCATCCGCAGGTCCCGGGTTCGAGTCCCAGGCGGCCTACCAATTTTCCAATAATTGGGTCGGATTCCTTTTCCCCGAAAGTGTGGGGGGAGTCATGAGCGCACGAATTCGAGCAGAGGCCCGATATCGTGTTTATCGGCTGCTTGCAGGGCGGCAATATAACGTTCTCGGGTATCCCCGACATCAACCAGATTCTCTCCGCCCCAGCTGAATCGCTCCTGGCCCATCAATTTGAGAAGGAGATCTGTGGCAAGGCGCGCATGTCGACCGTTGCCATTCGGATAGCAATGTATCGACACTATCCTGTGATGAAAGCGCACAGCAATTTCATCAGGCTCATAGGTCCCGTTCTCGATCCAGTAGCGGCAATCATCGAGAAGTTGTCGTAATTCCGTAGGAATTCGATAAGCATCAATGCCGATATTCTTGCCAGAAGTACGGTAACGCCCGGCCCACCGCCAGACATTGCCATACATCCTCTTGTGCAGGTTGTTGAGAAATTTTTCCTCTAGAAGATCGCGCTTACGCGCAAAGGCCCATTCTTCGGCTCCCAGAATATTTGCCTGTTCCGCCTCATTCAGTTCACTTCGTAGTGTGATATAAGACGGAATCAGTCCTCCACGTTCCTAGATC
>JAAESQ010000719.1 GCA_024229275.1 bacterium
AGGGTGAAGGGGGTCTCACCGCGGTGAAGTGGGCGACCAAACGCGCCTATGACGTCCTCAAACCCGGATTGCCCGATGGAGCCAAGGTCGCGACCGAGGATGACGCTACGACGCTTGAGGAGCTGCACGCCTTTCAGAAGAGGGAGAGATGATGGCTGCCGATTCCTTGTCCAATTCGCCCTGATCGCGCCGCGGTACTTCGCAACTCCCCCACTCAACAAATCCCTCACAGATCACTCACTAACCCCAATATCTTCAAACCACCACCTCGCAAAACTCACCACACCCCTGTGATGACACAGGATCTATCTGGAATCTCACCCTCTGACCTCACGTGACGGGTTCTGGCAAGGCCGCAGGACTGCGCGGACTCTCTCTGCTATCTCTGCGTTCTCCTGTTCAAATCCTCACGCGCCCGGCGGGCGTGGTGTCCCACCAGGATGAGTGGGTGAACATCTGGCAGCTCGGACATCTGCCGACGTTCACTTGCCACTCCCTCTGGTGTGGTGTCTGTTCAAACATCCCCTTGCGTGGCATTAAGCCTACACAACCACCGCTAACAGCAGGGTGGCGACGAGGATCGACGTGTGAATGAGGAAGACCTGGAGTGATGACGGGGAAGTTTGTCTCGAAGTTCCTTGCCTACGGCATCACGCTCGACCAGGCCGACGTATCGCCGGACTCGAATCCGTCTGCGAAGATGGGCACCTCTCCTACGTGGAAGGCATCCGCGCGAATCACGAACTTGGTGGCGTCGCCGTTGAAAGCGTTTACGCGAAGAGAGGCAGACAGGGCGTTGCCCGGCATGACCCAGGTCATAATTTTCTCGAACCATACGTCCTCAATAGCACTATTGGTTGTCGAGGGACTAGTGAGAGGCGAGCCGGAGCAGCTGGGACCGTCGAACAACGTCAGCCCGACCAACACTCTCGAGACGCCACCTTGGCCTGAATCGATGAGAAAGTTGCCACCGAATGAGAAGTTGACGTTCGGCACGACTGACACACAGTCCGCCATTGCGATTCCGGCAGTTGTCGAACCCGCAAGCTGGGTCAGCACCATGGAACCCGACTCAGAATCACCGTCGATATCTGTGAACTCATCCCAGATGATCGCGCCGTTCGCCGCTGCCGTCCATCCCGAAATCCCACTGTCGAAATCAGGA
>JAAESQ010000720.1 GCA_024229275.1 bacterium
GCATCGGCATTGGCACCGAACTGGCTCTCAATGGCGCTGCAGCCTACGCCTTTGCCAATATCATCTTCGAGGGTCTGCTGTTCATGGCGATGGGGGCGCTGCTGCATCGAGTCGGCACTGTCAACGGATCGGATCTCGGAGGGCTCTACAAGTCGATGCCGTGGACGACCGGTTTCTGCATTATCGGCGCCGCGTCGATTTCGGCGTTTCCGTTCCTCAGCGGCTTTGTGACTAAATCACTGATCATCAGTGAGACTGCAGCCGGGCATCACACTCTCGCGTTCTTGGCCCTGTTGTTCGCATCAGCAGGCGTTTTCCACCATTCCGGTATCAAGATCCCGTTCTTCGGCTTTTTCGGCCATGAGTCCGGAATCCGGGTCAAGGAAGCCCCGCTGAACATGCTCATCGCCATGGCAGGGATGTCAGTACTGACGATTCTGATCGGTATCTTTCCAAAATGGCTCTACGCCATCCTGCCGTACCCGGTGAACTACGAGCCATACACGATCACGCACGTCATCACGCAGTATCAGATTCTTCTCTTCTCGGCATTGGCATTTACTATGCTCAAGCTGACCGGAATCTATCCTCCAGAGTTGCGCTCGACGAATCTGGATTCTGACTGGATCTATCGCAGACTTGCACCGGCCGTGGTGCGGGGAATGGTGAAGGTCATTCAACAGGTGCGGTACTTCACGCTGGCGGTGGTGGAGCGGGTCCTCGAGTTCTTCTATGCGCCGATCTATAAGTTGGCCGGTCCGGATGGGGTCTTCGCAAGAACCTGGAACACCGGTGCCATAGCTTTCTGGGCGGTGCTGGGACTGTGTCTCTACCTAGTATTTTACCTTTGGTAGTACTCGCGCGAACTTAGGCATTGATCCGTGGTGAAAGAGCTTTCTTTCACAGTTGTCGCTGTCTGCAAGAAGGTCATCGTCGATGGCACACTCCTCAAGATCAAGAGATCGCGAGAAACCTTGGCGGTGTCCATCCGTACCGTCAACCTCTCGGAGGAAGAGTATGGACCATAGTTCTTCGCGCCGCTGTTTTCTTCAAATCGCCGCAGTCTCAAGTGGCGCATTATGTTTGGGAGTCCCATTCGCCGGAGCTGAAGCCTCGCCTGAAGAGCGAAGCAAGCTCAGTGAACAGCTTTCGATCGAGTTTCAGAAGCGGCAAGCCCACGAGCGCATAGTGCTGTTTGAGAAGCTGGTTGCCAAGTATGGCGAGGAGATCATTCGCGATGTGGAGGACAACACCATTGGCGAGGCGCGCAAGCGTTTCGAAGAGCCACGCTTCACGGATCGTGGCTTGACAGGAGTGAAGGCCTACTTATGGGATCAGATGTCTGAGGGCTTTGAATTCACCGTGGTCGAAGATACTCCTCAGAAGCTGGAGTACAGGGTCTCAGCTTGCTTCCTGGCAGATACGGTCGGTGAGCATGATAGGCCGGATCTTGGCCATGCGTTCTACTGTGCTTGGGATGAGGGCTTCTGTCAGGGTCTCAATCCAAGAATCAGATTCACCCGCAGCAAGACGCTCATGAATGGGGACGAATGCTGCAACCACACGTACGAACTGATCAAGGTAAAGACCTAATTTGGTCGAATGGTCCCGAAATCCAAAGAAGGTCGTGAATAGCTGGCTCATGGAAGGGTCACATTTTTTTGGGAGCTTCCTCTCCCACCAGTCAAGAATGCTCCAGCATAGGCGCCGGCGACTATGAGGAGAAGGAACTTGATGCCCATCAAGAATGTCAGGGATTGTAGAAGGGCCCCAACCAAGGCTCCCAGGAGGTTGGCTCCCAGCGCTTCATCCCGGTGTTGGACATTGACGAAGGAGCGGATGAAGATTAGCCCGCCGAAAAACATCGGAAGCGTTGTCAGAGCGCCGACAATGAGGCACTTCGCTGGATAGACGAGATGAGAGAAAAAAGAGAGGTCGACGAAATAGAGTCCCAGGCAGGTGACCAGCAGGCAGAAATAGACTCCGAGCAGGGGGAGATGCGTGAAACGTGCCGCTACAGCGTTCGCCAGCAGCACCATGAGTAGCACTGCGGAAATGATGACGGCGTTGACTTGCCAGGTATTGCCCAATGCCACGGATGCCTTGCTGATGTTTTGTACCTCAAGCAGTAAAAATGCTGCCCCAAGAAAGAAGAAATGCCAGTGGCTACTCTTCCATTGTAGTGATTGCCATCTGATGCCTGCGAAGGAGCGACCACAGACGAATAGGAGGCTCATGAGTGCGGCCAATAGCACGAAGAGCGCTGGGATCATTGGTCGCTCAAGATAGATATAGGGCCAGTCGTCGGTAGCAAGTGGCGTAGTGTAGGTCAAAGAAATCGGGGCACTGGCTTGCCATTGCGCGATTAGGTCGGCGAGTGGTTCATTCTCCTTAATGCGACCATAAATGGCTTGTGTGTTCCCAGCTACGAACATGATTCCGCCCCATCCGTAGTGGGTCGTCGGGACTGGGATCACGATCGGAGGCTCGCCGAAGACGTCCCGCAGTACTCGGGCCATCCGGTCGGCGATGTAAACCCGTCGCGCGTCGAAGGTCAGAACCATGACCCCGTCTTCAGTCAATAGATCCTTTGCTCGGCGAATGCTCTCCAGAGTGTAGACATAGTGATCGAGACGCGCGTTAGTCATTGCCGTAGTGGTATGCGAGTCAAGGAGCCCAAAAGAAATGACGTCAAAGCGTTCGCTCGTACGCGCAAAGAATGAACGGGCATCGTCCTTGACGACTCGTACTTGGGGTTGGTCGTAGGGTTTCTCGGGATGGTAACGTCGGCCCAAGTCGACGATCACTGGATCGATCTCCACTGCCGTAACCTCGGCCAGTCCTTGCCGGAGAGCCCCTGCCGCGTCGTTGCCGGATCCCGCACCAACGATGAGCATGCTCGTAGGCGCCGAATGAAACAGCGCCGGAAGATCGTATTGACTGAGACCGCGAAGGTCTTTGTCGAAGCGCCTCGGGTGGGCTGCTACATTCTCGACGCTCAGATCTAGCATCTTCTGGTAGCCGACGTTGTTGACGTTGATCAGCAGATCCCCAGTTGAGTCATCGCGCAGAACGAGTTTCTGATATGGAGACCAGAAGACTTCACGATCGCCGGTGCGGTGTGACCCGAAAAAGACGAGAACAACGATCCCCGCCAGGATTCCCAACTCCATGAGGCGAGTTGTGCCCTTCGTCGACAACAGTGTCATCGCGACCAATGCCATAGCGAGAAACCAAACGACCGGAGGTTGTGCGATGCCGCAAAGCAGAACGAAGAGCCAGATGCCGATGAGGCTGCCGATGACGTTGGCTGAGTACGCCCTTACGGGCTGGGGATGATCGAGCATCAGTGCGCCCAGGATGCGGCCCAGCGGAAGGAAGATGAACCACAGAACCAACATGATGATGAAGGTCAAGGCCAGACCTGTCCTCACCATAGCAGCAGAAGTGCCGATCGTTCGATCAGCATTCTCGTACCAGATGAGAAAATCGTCGAGTACGCTGAGTTGCTCGCTGATGTTTGCGAAGCCCTCACGCAGTCCGGGGACTGTCAGTATGAGAACTAATATGGACAGTGGGACTAGTGTCTTGATTAACGGTGCCGGCTTGCCAGAAGTGAAACAGCCCATCCCCAAACCGAGGAAGCAAACGACGAGCACAGTGTTCTGCAGATAAGAGAAGATCCGCACCTCAGTGCCTATCCAGCGGATCAGAAGTAGCTCCAAAAACAAGCTGAGCACACCAACGCAGAAAAGGCCCCAATCACGGCGCATCGATGGAGTATACATGCCCATTGTGGGGGTGCTTCAGAACCATGGCCAGTTCCTCAAGCCACCCGAGATACATCGGGATTCAATGTGTGACAGGACCAATGTCTATATACGATTCATGATCACACATTGTGCTACGCTGGGGTCTGAACTTCTCAAGGAGAGAACAATGCGAAATCTTGTTATTGGCCTTCTCACAGTAGTGTTTCCTGTCGCCTCAATTCTCCACGCTGCAGTTGTGGTCAAACGATACGACGGCCCTCTGCCAGAGGGGCAGGCTGCACAACAAGAATCACTCCAGGATCTACCTCCCGCGATATCCACCCTCGATGGGCAGAGCAAAGTCGAAAACCCAACGACCTTCTACATCATGCCTTTTTTCAAGATCGATTCCACCAGTCCAACGGGCGAGACTACCTTCATCTCTGTCCGTAACGAGAGCCCCATGGTGAACACCGTCACCATCCAGATTTTTGAGTCAGGCTCTGCCATCAATCCCATTACGGTCGTGAACGCCTTGCTGCAGAAAGAGACATGGCCGATCAACTTACGCGACGAAACAGGGACTATGACCCCGGATGGTGACGGCTTCAAACGAGGCTGGGCCCGCATTTTGTCCGCTTCCGGGCCGATCTCCGCAGACTTCTTTCAGATCGACTTCGCGCAGGACTTCGCAAACGGCGGGCGTCCAATCGATATTGATGGAGGAGGATTCTGCAACCAATCCACTCTACGCTACTTGGTGGGCGGTGGTTTCACCGGCGGAACTGTGATCTATTTTATGCTCGACCAACCTCTCGGTGGCGACCCGATGACTGATCCTCCCTCGGTCACAGGAGTTCTACACCGCGAGAATGGAACCGTCGCCGGTAGCTTCGAGGTGTTCACTGATAATTTCTCCTTCGAGGTCAACGCAGCTGACCTGATCGGAGACGAGAACTTCGGCTCAATGGACATAACCTTCGAGAACGCCTTCAGTGGAGGCGCTGCCATCGCCTCATTCGATGCCTTCGGCCGGTTTTCGGTGAGTTTGGAAAGCGTCTGTCTGGATTCGATGGTTCCCTAGGTATCCATCATGTTTATGCGTGCCTGATGGAATGAGTGGGCCGGTCTCAAGACGACGTAGCGCAACGCTTGCCAGATCAACTACGAGTTCGAGGTGGAACCTTGATCTTCTGTTTCTCGGGATCTGGATTCTGGCGGTAGAGAATCGCTATTCGTCCCACGGTGCCCACGCAATCACAGCTGAGCTGATCGGCCATTGCGGGTACCATCACTTCCCGCTCGTCTCGATCTGCTGCGATCTTGACCTTGATGAGTTCGTGGGCTTCTAGTGCGGCGTTGATAGCGGAAATAACGCTATCGCTGAGCCCTTCTTTGCCGATCTGCACGAGTGGTTTGTAGCTGTGAGCCACGCCGCGCAGGTATTTCCGATCTGAGCCTTTGAGTTCGCTCACGTCACCTCCCGATTCAAGGCTGTAGGGTAGCACTTGTTCGTCGATGTGAGGGCCTCGTTGTAACAGGGCGCGTTTGGCTTCGGAGAAGGTCGCTCAGTCGGGCATTCGCAACAGCCCTCGTCATCGTCATCGTCATCGTATGAGGGGGGGCACGTGAGGAACACGATGACGATGAGGATGAGGATGACGATGAGGAAGGAAGGGCCTGCTCTTTCGAATGTCGTCTGCTTCGAATGAGAGCAATGGGATGAGGCATTCGCGCTGGCCATCGATTTCGCCATCGCCATTTCCATCGAAACTATGGCGCCCGTAAGCATCGATGGCGATTGGGATGGTGATGGCGATGGGGGAATGAAGCACGCATTTCTCGGATGTCGTGTTACTCCAGCCCGAGCCCGTTATCGTTACCGTTGTCGACGGTGCCGTTGAAAATCGAGAATCAGGAATCTGCGCCAAGTCCGGTAACGACAACGGTAATGGGCTCGGGCTCGAAAGGAGCGCATAGGGGTAACCCGCCAGATTGGGCACTCGTAACAGCCCTCGTCATCGTCATCGTCATCGTATGAGGGGGGGCGCGTGAGGAAAACGATGACGATGACGATAGCGATGACGATGATGAAGGTAGGGCCTGCTCTTTCGAATGTCGTTTGCTTCGAAAGAGGGCTAGGGATGAGGCACTCACGATGGCCATCGACTTCGCCATCGCCATCTCCATCGAAACTATGGCGCCCGTAAGCATCGATGGCGATTGGGATGGTGATAACGATGGCCATCGCTACGCTTGAAGACCTGAGTTTGTGGTTCCGCAACACGAGAACCGCCAGTGGCGGTACAATCCCTCGGGTTCTCTCTTGGGAGGTACATATATGGACTCTCTCTACCGCTTCTCCTCAATTGCTTCGAAAATGCAACCCTCGCCAATTCGCGAACTCTTCAAGCTCATCCGCCAGCCAGGCATGATCTCATTCGCGGGAGGTCTTCCGGATCCGGGTGGTTTTCCTGTCGAACCGTTTGCCACCTGCGCCGATGTGCTCGAGCGCGATGGGCGGGAAGTTCTACAGTACGGCGCCTCCGAAGGTTACGGTCCTTTGCGCGAAGCGCTCATCGACATCATGCGGGACCGAATCGATCGAGAGATCTTACCTGAAGAACTGATCGTCACCTCAGGATCACAACAAGCGGTCGATCTCGTCGCACGTGTATTGTTGGATCCCGGCGACATTGTTGTAGTTGAGGCGCCAACGTATCCAGGTACCCTGCACAGTTTGCGCAACGTGGGAGCGCGGTTCGCAGCTATTCCGTGCGATGCAGACGGTATGCAGGTTGAGTTACTTCCTGAGCTGGTTGCTGGATGCGAATCAGCGACCGGGAAGCGACCCAAGCTCATCTACTCTGTGCCGGATTTTTCTAATCCCTCTGGGGCTTGCCTCAGCCTCGAGCGACGTCGGCGGCTGATCGAAATTGCTTCAGAACTTCAGATTCCCGTCTTCGAGGACGATCCTTATGGTCGACTCCGCTTTCGAGGCGAAGCCATTCCGACCCTTAAGCACCTCGCAGACGACCAGGATCTCGTCATCTACGCTTCGTCGTTCTCGAAGGTCCTGGCCCCTGGAGTGCGGGTTGCTTGGACAGTCGCGGCACCTCGATTGATTCAATCGATGGTCATGATGCGACAAGGTGAGGACCTGTGCACGTCGACGGTGACACAGGCTTTGGTCGCTGAGTATTGTAGGCGTGGCTTCCTTGAAAACCATCTCCGGCACATCATCGCGACCTATGCAGCCAAGTGCCGATTAATGGAAGAGGCGCTCTCGCGTCATCTGTCTCTAGATCAGGCTGAATGGCATGCCCCGGACGGCGGGTTCTTTTTCTGGATGCGTTTCCTCGCTGCGGATGGTAGCGCCGTCTTTGATCACGCGGTCAAAGACAAAGTGGCCTTTGTCCCCGGCAAAGCGTTCTTTCCTGCAGAGGACGAGCAGGTGGGAGCGGTTCAGGACGGCAACCGCTTTGGCCGACTTTGCTTTACTTTCGCGGATGCCGGACAGATCGAGCAAGGATGCGCACGGTTGGCACAGGCGTTGAACTCAGCCGCAGTGACGAATGACCGTGAGTAGTGATCAGGCAATGCGATACGTACTGATCATGAGACATTGCGCCACCGAGTGGAGTTCTCCGTGCGGCACGGACAAAGGCCGGGCGTTAGCTCCACGTGGCCGCGAGGATGCCTGCAATATGGGCCGTGCGATGACTGACGGGGGATGGACGCCTGATCGAGTGATTGCCTCATCCGCGGTACGTGCCCGCACGACAGCTGAACTTGCCGCAGAGGCTGGTGAGTGGGGAACTGTGATCAAAATTGAAGAGTCATTGTACGGGGCAACCGTAGATGAAGCGATGGCGATTGTCTCTCAGCAGCCGGATGATGCTGGTTACTTGTTGGTAGTTGGCCATGAGCCGTGCTGCTCTGGGCTGACGAACCAATTGGTCGGTGGCGATCGGGTTCAGTTTCCTACTGGAGGAGTCGCGTGTGTTGAGGTCGAGGTTCCTGAGTGGCAAGCGATCGAAACCGTGCATGGCCGACTCGAGTGGTTCACCTCTCCGAAGTAGCCTCAGATGAAGTCGTCAATATCTGCGAAGGGTACTTCCGGGTCGGAGAAGTCTGGGCGATAGTAGCGCGGTGAAGATTGGTGATCCTGCACATTGTGGTGATCACCATCCATCCAGTGTTCCAGACTCTCCAAGGCTCGGCCCCATTCACCAGCAGAAATGGTGCGGCAGAGCAAGGGATACTGCGCCTGATTCTGTGTTCTGTGAGCCGGGTAATATTGCGCCATCAGCGAGATGCCGACGCGAGGTGATAGCTCTTCGGCTATCCAGCGAAGGCTCTCCTCGACTCCCGCGAGATCGTTCGGCAGGACAAGTAGGCGAATGAGCAGTCCGCGAACGAGCGCTCCCTCATCGTCAAGGATCCACTTGTCTCCGACCTGGCGGAACATCTCAAGGATGGCGGTTCGGGCGTGCAGAGGGTAGTCCTGAGCACCTGAGAGTTCGTTTCCAGTTACAGTGTCCGAGTATTTCAGATCGGGCATGTAGACATCGACGACACCATCAAGGAGCCTGAGTACCTCAACAGAATCGTAGCCGTTGCTGTTGTATACGACGGGAATAGCCAGGCCTCGGTGCGCTGCGAGTTCCAGGGCTGCTGTGAGTTGGGGGACCTGATGAGTGGGTGATACCCAATTGATGTTGTGGCAGCCGCGATTCTGAAGCTCGACAAAGATCGCTGCAAGTTCCTCTGTGCTGGTGGTGGATGAGGAGGAGGTGCGTTTGCCTTGAGAAATCTCATGATTCTGGCAGAAGGCGCATCTGAGGTTGCAGTTTGCGAGGAAGACGGTTCCCGAACCTCGCTTTGCTGAGATGGCAGGCTCCTCGCCGAAGTGTGGCGTCCATGATGCTACGACCGCCTGACTGCCGGTTGCACACTCACCAAGTTCATTCCTGCGGTCTACTGCGCACCTACGTGGGCATACGGTGCACGAATGGAGGAACTCTTGCAAGGTACGGACGCGTCGTGCGAGTTGCCCACGTGTGGCCAACTCAACATAGCCAGGTGCTCTGCGAGTAGTCACGATTTTCCCATAGTGGGGATAGCGACAGTGACGGATTTGATTGTTCTGGGCATGAGTCCGGAGAGATGGGCAGTTCGTATAATCACCGGTAGTCTCTAAGGATCCAAGAGAGTGAAAGGTCTGAAAAGGAGAAGCAGGCTAACGACCTCCTTTGTGCCCTGAGTTGCCTTTCTTGCTCTGGTTGGGACCCGCACCATTCTTCCTTTGAGCATCGACTGGTTTTTCCTTCTCGGGGTTCTGCATCACGACCTGGCCTTCGAAGATGGCGCCTTCGTGGATCAGGATTCTGGGCGCGGTGATGTTGCCGTTAAGGCGTGCCGACGCTTGAAGTTCAATCTTCTCATCGGCTGTGACGTCGCCCTTGACCTTGCCGGAGACTAACACTGTCTTGCCGTGCAACGAGGCGTTGGCGGTGCCGTTGTCGGCTACGATCAGTCGACCGGAGATACGAACCGATCCTTTGAGTTTTCCCTCAATTGTCACATCTCCAGCTCCAGAGATTGCTCCTTCGAAGGAGGTCGCTCGCGAGAGCAGAGTCGTCTTCGCATGAGCTGGCGCCGACGGTTTGGCGGTGTCACGACGGGGCGGCACGGCCGGAGTCGTCGATGGAGTCTGAGGTGAGGGGCGATCGTCGCGTCCAAACAGGCCCATAGTGGTCCCTTCCCGGCTAGAATCTCGTTCTAACGATGGAGCGGGCAACGGGGCTCGAACCCGCGACATTCAGCTTGGGAAGCTGACACTCTACCAACTGAGTTATGCCCGCCCAGGCAAGACAAAACTCTACCACTAATGTTGGTCTGGCAGCAAGGCGAAACGGTGGCTCGGAAGCCTATTTGAGGAGCTGTTCCAAGAAGCTGATGGTCAGCACAACACCGAAACCAGAAGCTCCTTGAGGTGTCCCATTGTGTTCCTTCTCGGAATAAGCGACCCCGGCGATGTCGAGGTGGGCCCATGACACTTTGTCGGGGACGAACTGCTTGAGGAACATTCCCGCGGTGACCACACCGCCCCAGCGTCCGCCGACATTCTTAAGGTCGGCCCATTCACTCTTCAAGTAGCCGAGATACTCGTCGTAGAGAGGCAGCTGCCAAACTCTGTCGCCGGTCATTTCACCCAGCTTGGAGAGAGTCTTGGCAAGACTATCGTCGTTACTCATCAGTCCCGCGGCCTCATTGCCAAGAGCCACCACACATGCTCCCGTCAGCGTCGCGTAGTCGATCACGATATCCGGGTTGAAGCGAGCGGCATAGTGCAGGGCGTCCGCGAGAATGAGTCGGCCCTCGGCATCGGTGTTGTCGACTTCGACAGTTTTGCCGTTTGCCATAGTGATGATGTCACCAGGCTTGATTGCGGTACCGGACGGGAGGTTTTCGGCGGTCGGGATCAATCCTACAACCTTGATCGGTAACTCTAGTTCAGCTACCGCACGCATGATCGCGACCACGGAAGCGGCGCCGCACATGTCGTACTTCATCGCACCCATGTCCTTCGGCGGTTTCAGAGAAATGCCACCGCTGTCGAAGGTGATGCCTTTGCCTACCAGGACGACTGACTTCTTCGGTTTCTTTGGACGGTGTTCAAGGACGATCAGGCGAGCTTCCTCTTCAGAGCCCTGGCCCACAGCGAGGAGTCCGCCCATGTTTTCTTTTAAAAGCTCTTTCTTTCCGAGGATCGTGGCGCGAAGACCGCCAACCTCTTCGCACATCTCGCGTGCGGCTCCTGCGAATGCCTCAGGAGTGAGGTCATTACCGGGCCGATTTGCGAGGTCGCGTGCCAGCTGGACTGAGGTGCGGAGTAGGCGAACTCGTTGCAGGCGCTCTCCGAGCTCTTCTTCTGTTTCACCTACAAGTGGGATGACATGCAGGCCGTCAATCTTGTCGAACTCATTCTTCTTCGACTTGAAATGATCGAAGGTGTAGTCCGCAAGTGATGCTTCACGCAGGGTGAACAGGCGTGACTCGGGATGTGCCATGCCATGGATTCGCGCTGGAGATGCGAGTCCAATCTGGTACTCCCTGTTCTTGGTCGCCTGGCTCATGATGCTGGTGAGCGCACCGCGAAGCTTGGTGATCGTCAGGTCTTTTTCCTCGCCGAGTCCAAAGAATGTGACTCGATGTGCGAAGGGTAGTGGACACTCACCGGAGATGAGTTCCCCCTCCTCTCCGCGAGGCTTCAACGCATCAGCCTTCTGCTTGAGAGCCTTGCGCTCTTTTGCAGAAAATTCCAGGTTGTCGAGAGGATTTGTCCCACTGCAGTGCAGGATGTAGAGACAATCGAGGGGGTCGTCGAGTTCATTTCGAAACTGGTAAAGATCGGCCATAGAGAGATCCGCCCTCCAAGAGATGCGATTCGGCGGCGGATTATACCACAGTTTTTTAAAGGTTTCCGGTGGTAGAAGTGGCTATCTCAAAGTTCGTTTGCTTTCGAGAGAAACTCATGCCTGCGGCGAACTGTTTGAGCGGACCCGTGAAGAGAGGATCAGTTTCCAGAGCGCGAGATCGGACAAGGGTGGTTGTAGACTGAACGACATGCAGAGGAGAGATTGGACCCCAGGGAAGGACGCCGAGATACAGCTCGTTGAGCTGCTGGCGGTGGCACGTTCGATCGGTGTCATGGTGCTGGGTTTTCCAGATTCGGCAGTTCGGTCGGCGGACGAGCCTGCAAAGGGTCTGCTCGAAAGGTGGACCCAGACGCGTGCAGTGACGGTTGCTGATGTGCGAGGCCGGTTGGCGCAGCCAGACATCGAGGTTGCCTTGCTCTGCGATCTGGTCTATCTCCGGCCGGGCGCCGAGTTCGCACTCCCAGAGTCTCACCAACCTCCATCGTCTGGTCTGGTGTGGGCGCTTGGACGAGCCGGTGGTGCTGCTTTGGCGGAAGGGCTTCTTGGCGGCGGAACACTCGGCGCAGAAAGGGCAGTGGAGATCGGACTTGCTCAGCAAGTACTGAGTGTTGACGAACCAATTCCTCTGCCGACTTCTGCTGGAATAGTAGCCCTGACAGCGGCGAGGGATCTTGTGCGGTCGGGTGCTGGAGGACAAGCCGCAGAGCAGCTTGAACTCGCGACCTTTCGGTTTGTGATTGCCTGCGGAGAACCCAGAGAGGGTGCTCGTGCCTTTCTCGAAAAACGAGAGGCTCAGTTTACCAATCGCCCACTCGGGGTTGATGATCAGATCATCTAATAGATTGTTCGCGACGCTGTTCCTGGTACTACGAAGACGTCCTCAAGTTGTGTAGCTGCATGACGTAAAGCAAGTTGCGAACACTCGACGTGCTAGGCTTCGACCGTGCGCCACTTCGTCAAGGTACTCAGGGTCGCGAAGCGACATGCTGTATGGATGTTTGTGGCTCTGATCAGCATGCTGATCGTCGCTGTGACGACAGTTTTCTCCTACAACTTGATAAGACCGGTCTACGATCAGGTCCTCGGCGCTGGAGGAGCTGGTCAAACGGCCACAGGCAGCACCGGTCAGTCGGCAGATTTCGTTGTCGCCAATCTCGATGCCCTGGCTCGATACGGGAGAGACCGACTGGCCGTCTGGATGGGCGACCGGCCCAGTCTTATTCTGCTCTTGCTGCTGTTCGCGATCGTGCTCAAAAATTGTTTCAGTTTCCTCGCGCGTTTTTCGATGGCACAGCTTGGGTTGGCAACGGTCCGAGATCTTCGCAATAGGATCTTCCAGGCATTGCTGGGTCAAAGCCAGGCTTACTTCAATTCGAGGTCGACTGGAAGCTTAGTGTCGCGTGTGGTGAGTGACGTACAACTGGTCAACGAAGCGCTCGCCGAGCGTTTTGGCGATTTCGTCCAGGACACTCTTACCATTCTCGTACTATTTGCCTACGTGTTTTCGCTTGATGTTCGCCTGGCAGTGGCGACTTTCGTCTTGGCGCCACTTCTCGTGACCCCTGTCGTATATTTCTCGCGCCGATTGCGGCTTCGTGCACGGCAGGCTCAGGAACGTATGGCAGAACTCACTACTACGATGGACGAAACTGTTCGCGGGATGAGAGTCGTACAGGCATACGGCATGCAGGAGTTCGAAAAAAGCCGTTTTTACACCGCATCTCAGAGTCACTTCTTTGCCAGCCTACGGGCACGGGCGATCCAAGCTGCGAACGCTCCGGTGATGGAGATCATTGGAGTCGTCGGCGCGATCGCCCTCATCGCCTATGCATCATCCAAGATCGCTGAGGGAACGATGACCCTGGGCGACTTTTCAGCATTTCTTCTTGGGGTATACGGTACCTACAACCCGATAAAGCGCCTCAATAAGTTCAATCTCGCTGCTCAGCAGGCTGATGTCGCTGCACAGCGAATATTTGAGGTGATTGAAGCGCAGGTAGATGTCGTTGATGCCGCGGGTGCCACAGAATTGGAGTCGGTTGGCAGCGGAATCGAGCTGGTTGGAGTCGAATTCAGCTACTCGGATCAGAAAAAGGTACTGGATTGCGTTGACCTGTGTATACCTCGGGGGGCGACTGTTGCCCTGGTTGGAGCGTCGGGAGCCGGGAAGAGCACGGTTGCGCAGCTCATTCTTCGATTCTGGGATGTCGATGCCGGCGCCGTTGTGGTCGGAGGCGTCGACGTCCGGAGCCTCACGTTGTCCAGTCTTCGTTCGGCCATGGGACTGGTGACCCAGGAGACTATCCTTTTCAACGACTCGGTCCGAATCAACATGACCGGTGGAGAAGAGGGGTTTTCGGATGAGGCAATCCGCCGGGCCGCCGAGGCAGCATTTGCGGATCGCTTCATCGAGGAATTGCCCGAAGGTTTTGAGACAAGAGTCGGTGAAGGTGGGGTGCTGCTGTCGGGTGGGCAACGTCAGCGGATCGCGATTGCGAGAGCGTTACTGAGGAATCCGCCGATTCTAGTGCTCGACGAGGCAACATCCTCGCTCGACAGCGAGTCAGAAGCGGTTGTCCAAGAAGCCTTGGAGCGCTTGATGGAGGGACGAACTACACTCGTGATCGCTCACCGATTGTCGACCGTTCGAGGTGCAGATCTGATCGCGGTGATGGACAATGGACGCATCGTCGAGCAGGGTTCTCACGATGAACTGCTCAATTTGGGTGGGACGTATGTGAGATTACTCTCGGCGCAAGGTTCTTCTGGGAAGGTGACCCAATGACAGTACTCAGCATGACAGGCTTCGGTCGCGCGCGAGGCGAATTGTCGAAGCGCTTCGGAGCTTCCATCGTCGTCAAATGCGTGAACCACAAATATCTCGATGTACAAGTGCGAATAGGCCTCAGAGAAGAGCTCCCAGAGGCTGAAGCGGCTGTGCGCTCAGTGGTCGCGGAGGGGCTCGCGCGGGGGCGGACTACGGTTCACGTTTCTCTAGAACGTAGACAACCTTCTCAATCGAAGGTGCTTGTCGATCTTGAGGCGGTTTCAGGTGTACTGGCGGAGTTACAGGCAATAGAAAGCACAGGATCGGAAGTAGGGATTGGTGATGTATTGCGAGTCCCTGGTCTTGTGACCGTCTCGTCGCCAGAGACCGTGCTTGAGAATGACGAGCTCGCTGGTTTGCGGCAGGTTGCGCGTGACGCTTTGACAGAAGTTCAGAGCATGAGGCGCAAGGAGGGCGCGCATCTCGAGAAGCAAATTCTGCAGGAACTCGATGCGATTCAGTCTTTTCTCGATTGGCTGGATCCGCGGCTTCAAGAGATTCGTGCAGGCCTTCTGGGGCGGCTTCGGGACCGTGTTGGAGAGTTGATCGACGGTGAAAACAGAGTCGAAGAAAGCCGTCTTGCACAAGAGGTTGCATTTCTTGCGGATCGTGCCGATGTGGCTGAAGAGGTCGTTCGGTTGCGTGGACATATTGATCACTTCAAAAGCAAAATGAAAAAGGGCGGAGTGGTCGGGCGGTCGCTCGACTTTCTGTGTCAGGAGATCAATCGAGAGCTCAACACTCTCGGGTCTAAGTCTCGCGACTCAGGGATTACTGAGCATCTTGTCGAGGCTCGAACAGCAACTGAGCGGATTCGTGAACAGGTTCAAAATATCGAATAGGATGAGATTGGACAGGAGGCGATCATAGGTCTCGGAACGGCATGAAGAAGCTACGTTTATTCGGTCGCAAGATGAGTCTTCGCCAAAAGATCGCGAATTACCTTGCGGTGACAGTGGTTGCGATTCTACTGATGAGCGCAATCGTGCTAATTGTTGTACGTCATCGATTCATCGTACAGTCAATGGAAGCCTCGGCTCGCACTTACTCCGCGTTGATATCTCAGCCCGTAGCCAGCTCAGTGCAGCAGTTCCAATCGACTGGCTGGCATATCCTGCGGCAGCGATTGGAAGATTGGCGCGCACTCAATGAGGACATCACCAGACTCGAGGTTGTGCACGTCGATGGTTCTGTTGTGTTGAGTGCGAACGGCCCGGACCTAGTGACCATGGCCGAACTTGACGAGGCTCCCACGATAGATGATCC
Organism: bacterium; assembly: GCA_024229275.1. Taxonomy (GTDB): domain Bacteria; phylum Acidobacteriota; class Thermoanaerobaculia; order Thermoanaerobaculales; family Sulfomarinibacteraceae; genus JAAESQ01. The sequence continues at coordinate 15,291 of JAAESQ010000720.1, forward strand.
GGAGCTGCTTCGAGACGTTCGATCTCTCGAGGTCAGAGCCGAGACTGTCGTCAGCGATTCGGGAAAGCGCCGCTACCGAGTCGTAGCACCGGCCATCGAGGAATGGGGTCGACATACATACTCTCTGGTTGTGTACTTCGACTATGCTCGCGTCGATCGCCAGCTCATACTCTCGGCGTGGTTGCTGGTCGGCTCAATTGCTGTCGCTTTGGTATTAGCAGGCCTTGTGTCCTCTGCACTGTCGCGGAGCATCACTCGGAGCCTGGCAAAGCTCCAATCTGGAGTTCGTCGAATTCGGGACGGAAATATTGACGAGAGGGTCGAGATCGACGGAGGGGACGAGATATCAGAACTCGCGGATGCGTTCAATGCAATGAGCCATAACTTGGTGCAAACGATCGGTGATCTGCGTGAGGCGAATCTGGAGCTCGAACGTCTTGATCAGGCTAAAATTGATCTCCTAGCAAATGTCTCGCATGAACTCAGGACTCCATTAACAGCACTGCGCGGATACCTGGAACTCATGGAACACGGTGATCTTGGAGATCTCACTGTCGAGGCTAAGCGAGGGATTGAAATCTGCCAGAAGAACGTCAAGAGGCTCAGCTATCGCATTGAAGAGTTGGTTCAGCTTTCACGCCTCGACACCAGCCTGCCCGAGGATGTGCCCCGTGAACCAATAGCCATTGGTCAGCTCCTTCACGGTGTTGTGGAGACTCTGATCCCAAAACTCGAGGAGAACGACATCGTCTGTTCACTCAATTTGGCAACTGACCTGCATCCAGTCTGGGGCCATCCGGAGCATGTCGAACGAGTCTTTCTAAATCTCTTGGACAATGCTGTGAAGTTCACTCCAGCTGGAGGCCACGTTCGGATTTCTGTAGAGCCCTATACAAGAGACGATAAGCTTGGAGTCCTCGTGCGGGTCGCTGACACCGGGACAGGAATTCCCCAGAATCAGTTAGTGCGAATTTTTGATCGGTTCTACCAGATCGACCCAAGTTCACGGCGCCGCTACGCCGGCATGGGCGTTGGTCTCTCGCTGGTGAGGACGATGATTGAGGCGAATCGCGGTGCGGTGTGGGTGGAGAGTCAAGTCAGCCGTGGTTCGACGTTCTTTGTGTGGCTGCCCAGTTCCCAGCACGCAAGCGCTAGCGGAGGTGTGAGGGTCCTTGCTGAAGAGCATGAGTCTGATAGTCTGGAGAGAGGCAGACCTGGTCGGGGAGACAAGGAAGACATATCGTGAAACGCGTCTTCGTCGTCGATGACGAGCCGGATGTCGTTGAATTGTTGCGGACGATTCTGGAATCCGAGGGGTTTGATGTTGGAGTCGCGACCGAAGGTTCGACTGCGCTCGAGCAAATACTGTCGAATCCACCGGATCTGCTGATCCTAGACCTGATGATGCCGGACATCGATGGGTTCGAACTGCTCAAACTGCTGCGGCTCGATTCCGCAGGTGCTCAGATCCCGGTTCTCATAGTCTCGGCACGTACTGGTCAGCAAGATCAAATTGAGAGCCTCCAGCTTGGCGCGAATGCCTATATTTGCAAACCATTTTCTCCACGCAAGTTGGTCTTCCAGGTTAGATTGCTTCTCGGTGAGATAGATGACCACTCCGTTTCGTGAGGATCTGCTCGAATCGGGAGCGGTATCACTGCGGACGCAGCTGCTTCAGTTTCGGGCTAGCCTCTACGATCCGGAAACAACCCTACCGACGCTGCCGGTCGTTCTGGACGGGGTGCGACGACTGCTCGACGAACGCGGAGTTTCTCAGGTTTTGCTGGTTCGTATCGAACAGGAAATGAACCTCGAAAGCGTTGTCGGATGGGAGCGATATGATCATTGGCTTCAGGTAGTCGCTCAGCATCTCCTGGCAATTCTTGCAGACTCGTGTCAGGCCTCGACGATACTCTGTCAGGACGCCGTTAGGGGTGATCGGTTTTTACTTTTTTGTGCGGATCGGGGCTCCGCCGCTCGAATAACCGCGGCCCTCAGCGAAGGTGTGACGGTCGTCGAGGAAGATACTGGCCTCCAGAACCAGCTCGGTTTGAGAGTTGGTAGGGGAAACATCCGGCGGAGGCCAGCTCAGCGTGTCGAGCGATGCATCTATGCTGGTATTGCGGATGCGCAGATCGATTTTGATCGCCGAGGTGAAGAACTTGACGACAAACGGCGGCAGCAACTCCGAACCATGCTCCGAAACAGAGATGTTCGAACCCTGTTTCAACCCATTTTCATACTGCCTGAACGCACGGTTGCGGGATACGAAGCTTTGTCGAGGGGCCCCGCCGGAACCTATCTGGAGCCGGCGGAAAACCTGTTCGCGTTCGCAGAACGCGCTGGGCTGCTGGGCGAAGTTGAGTTGCTCTGTGTTGAAGAAGCATTGAAGAACGGAAGCCGCTTGTCGGGTGAGGTCAGTCTGTTCGTGAATCTGTCTTTCCAAGGCCTCGAGTATCTCGAAAATGTCAGGTCAGGGTTGAGCAAGACCGTTCATGACAGCAAATGGTCACCGACCCGCATTGTGGTCGAAATCACTGAACGCACCTACGCGGAGAATCCCGAAATGGTTAGGGGAAGCCTAGCAGCGCTGCGCGATGAGGGATTCAGGATCGCCATCGACGATATGGGAACTGGGTACAGTTCGCTCAACGTCGTCGCGGACCTCATGCCCGATTTCATCAAGCTCGATCAAATGCTGGTGAAAGACCTCGCGAGCGAGCCGATCAAACGCAACCTCGTCTCGGCAATCACGAATTTTGCCAAAGAGAGCGAGACAAAGGTGATCGCCGAAGGTGTCGAGCGTAGGAGGGACGCCGACGCGTTGCTCGAACTCGGTGTATTCGTGCAGCAGGGCTACTTTTACGGGTATCCGAAGCCGGTCTAGCAGGAATGATGAATGATGAATGCGGAGTGATGAAACTGGAGTCCACTCGGTTTTTGGGGTAGTGGTTGGGAAGGGGTGCGCTACCCGTTTGCAGTACCGCCGACCCGCATAGCCGTTCGTCCCGTTGTCCCGTATAGCCCTCTCACCCCAACAGAATGAGAATTCCGGTAGCCATCAAGAAATACACTGCCAGGGCGAGCGAGTCGTTGATGGTTGAGACCAGTGGTCCGGATGCAACGGCTGGGTCAACGCCGAGGATGTCGAGAACGAGGGGCATTGCGGCTCCGAGCAAGCTTGCCGCAGACATGCCCACAGCCATCGCCAAGCCGAGCGCAATGCCGATAAGTGGGTTGTGGTGGAAAACCAACGCCATCAGGGAAGCCGCGACGCCACAAACCACACCCATGAAAAGGGCTACGGCGATTTCGCGAATGATGTGGCGGATGAACCGTGTTCTGGGAAGAGTGTCTAGCGCGAGACGACGAACGGTTGTAGTAGCTGATTGCAGCGAAGTGTTGCCTGCCATCGCCATGATTGCCGCGGTGAAGACCGACATTTGCTCGTAGAGAGCGACTTCGCGTGAGGCGATAACTTGTACAAAGGTCGAGAGCTGCGTTCCGACAAGGCAGATAAGAAGCCATGGCAGGCGATAGCGAGCGACATGGAGAATCGACTCCGAATCTTCTTCTTCTGCCGACGAACCCGCCATCTTGTAGATGTCCTCGGTCGCTTCTTCTTCGATGACGTCGAGGACATCATCGACCGTGACTGCGCCCAAAAGGGATCGATTGAGATCTACAACCGGGATCGTCATGAAATCGTACTTGTCGACGAGGTCCGCCACTTCCTCTTGATCCGTCAATGCTGTGACGGAGATGACGTCGGTATCCATAATCTCGCTCAGTTGGGCACTGGAAGCAGCTGTAACGAGCTGTTTGAGCCTGATGAAACCGATGAGCCGGTGATCATCGTCGACAACATAAGCTACTGCTGTGACCGTACCTGGATCTGCGGTTCGAACGACCTGGATGGCGTCATCCACGGTTGCGTCGGCAGCCAGTGCCACTACCTCCGGGTTCATGATGCCGCCGGCAGTGTCGTCCGGATAGCGAAGGAGGTCCCTGAGGACAACCTCGTCCTCGGTCGAGATGTGCTGAAGGACCTCTTCTGTTTCGTCTGTCTCGAGTTCGCCGATCAGGTCAGCAGCTTCATCGGCGGGCATCGCTTCAGCGATTTGCGCCAGACGTTCTGTGGTGAGCTCGTCGACTAACTCGGCACGGATCGATGCCGTCGTATCAGTGAGAACAGTACCTGCAGCTTCATGTGACAGCGCGGACAGAATCTTTTGACGCTCGTCGATGGACAGCAAATCGAGCCACTCAGCCACGTCCTCCGGCCGGGCGAGGCGCAGAAATATCTGAAGCGCCTCCTCCTCGCCCTCGACGACAAGGGCCTGAAGCTCGCGAATGAGATCGGAAGTGGTGGTTGGTTCGATCCCGTCCTCCCGGCGCACGATGATAGCAGTCTGTTTTTCTGTTGCAGTTGGGACTCTGGATGTATGGCGTCACCAGCAATCGATGCCGCACTGGTCGAGAACAACTGGTTCAGTTTCAGTCCCTCACCAGCATCGGAGGGCAGTGTGGTGTGGACTGCTACCGCTTGAAAAATCCAGAAGACTGTTTGCCACCACCGCCACCGTCGCTGCCACCTTGAATCTGCTGATTCAGTTCTTTGATGCGCTCGTTCAACGCATTTATCTTGGCAGCAGACTCGTCGCGAAGTCGAGCTGTCTCGGCTTGCGCCTGTTCTATGGCCTGCTGAGCACTGTCCGAACCACCTTGAGCTTCATCAATGCGCGCCTCGACGGTAGCCAGGTCTGATCGGAGTTGGGCAATTGTCTGATCCTTCTCACTCATTTTCTCTTGGTGAACGGTCTCAGCTTCTCCGTAGAGTCGCTTGATTTCGACCAGTTCTGTGATTTCCGAAAAGTCTGCCGGTGACGGGGCCATGGCTCCCTCCCTGAACTTCTCCTCGATGCTTGGGAACAGTTTGCGCAGCTTCAACGAGAGGTCATCCGGTTCGGAGGAGACCTCGAGAGCCTCTTCGTAGGTGATGACGCCGTTAGCAAGTAGTGCGATCAAGGATTGATTCATGGTCTGCATCTTGAAGAATGCGACCGAGTTTTCGATCTCTTCGTGGATTTCCTTGATCTCGCCGACCTCGATATGTTTCGAGATCTTCGGCGAATTGAACAAAATCTCCATCGCCGGCGCCCGCCCTTTGCCGTCATGTCTTTCGACAAGTCGCATCGATCCAATGCACTTCAGCACTAGAGCAAGTTGGCTGCGGACCTGAGGCTGTTGATCGGGCGGGAATGAGTCAATAATCCGATCGATGGTCTGCGCCGCGGAGTTGGTGTGCACAGTCGAGAAAACGAGGTGTCCGGTTTCAGCGGCCGTGATCACAGTAGAGATCGTCTCAAGGTCTCGCATCTCGCCAACCATGATGACGTCGGGATCCTGGCGCATGCTGTTCTTGAGAGCCTCGCGAAACTTTGGTGTGTCGGTGCCGACCTCTCGCTGAGAGAGGGTGGCCTTGTCGTCTGAGAAGAGAAACTCGATTGGATCCTCGATCGTGACGATATGGCATGGCCTGGTCTGGGAAATTCGCTTGATGATCGCCGCTAGGGTGGTGGACTTACCAGAGCCGGTAGGGCCGGTGATCAATACAAGGCCGCTGGGATATTCGCAGAGGTTCTCGAGAACGTCTGGCAGGTTGAGTTCCTGCACGTTCATGATCTCGAATGGGACGCGACGAAAAACACCGGCTACCGTTCCTCGCTGCAGGTAGACGTTACAGCGGAAGCGAGCAATCCCAGGTACACCGTAGCCGAGATCAACCGATTGGTTGGCGTCGAATATTTCCTTCTGTGATGGCGTCAAAATCGAGAACAACATGTCCTCAACTTCAGGAGGCTTCAACGGCTTTGACTTGATCGGAATCAAACGGCCTTGGATTCGAAGAAGCGGAGGACGCATCGGCTTGAGGTGAAGGTCAGATGCGCCCTTCTTAGTCATGAACATGAGTAGCTCTTTGAGCTCCACCTCAGAGATCCTCCCTCGCGCTCCCTCTTCATCGTGACCCGGTGTTCTCGAGACGACGGCGGGTCAACTCGTAAAGAAAAATGTAGCACAGTCCGGAACCGAAGGGGCATGGGTTTCTTCTGTGGATCTCCCTATTCTCTCTATGACTTCGATTCATTGAGGTCGTCAAGAAAGCTTCGCGCGGCCTGAGTGCTTCGAATCTCACCCCGAGCCGTTGCGCGTTTCAGTCGATCGATCCAGCGCCCTAGCTCGGGGCTCGCACTGCAGTCAAACCTGTTGGCGATCTCTTTAGCTGTAAGGAACTGAGGCGGGTGAATCAGTGTGGCACCGGATCTTTGCCATAGCCTCCACCATCTTCGCCACGATTCGACACTTCCTTGGAGACACACGAGATCTACGGCAGCAGCGACCGATAGCAAGCTCGGAAATGCGTGACCTGCTCTGAAAATGAGTTCTCGTCGGTCAGCTAGTGAACCTTCGCAACTGGCAACAGTGCGGTCTAGAAAGAGCGATACCGTCGAGGCGTGCCGGCGGAGGGCTCTCGGCCATCCGTACTGGGCGGTGGCGCGGGCGTCGCTGACTCTCCACGATCGCAGAAGGAAACCGAGTCGGGAGACCTCTGGATTCACAGCTGCTGCCGCTCTAAGAGGATGACGAGAAGGGCTGGCAAGCGTGTCCGCAGCCTCGATAAACTGGCTCAGCCACGCTGAGTCAAACGTTGTATCAGGAGGAACCGAGTGCGCCATGAGATCGTGACGACAGAGTGCGTCGAGACCTCGCGCCGCAAACGGACCTCGAAGTAGCAGAAGAAGCTCTTGACCGACACGTTCGCGAGGGCTCTCAGAGACCCGAGTTGCCAGCTCAGAGATTTGGCGGCTTGTGGCCGATTCGATGTCAAAATCACGCAGTTGGGATACAAGGCGCGCACCGCGCAACATGCGCACGGGGTCTTGTCGAAGATTGTCTTCGGCGATTGATACAAGCTGGCGTTCTGAGATTCCGTCCTGACCGTTACAGAGATCGATCAGTGGACCGGACGGCATGACCCAAGCCAGAGCGTTGCAGGAGAAATCCCGTCGAAGGATATCCTCTTCCCGCGACGTGTCCCCGAGCGCGATCATCTCCACCTTTTCGTGTGCGGTCTCTACTCGCCAAACAGCGCGCGGTGGTCTGCCTATGAGGTGAGCTCCCGTTCTGAGGGCTCTCGCCAACCGTTGGGCACAGGCTGCAGTTGCGTCTGCACACGCCTCAATCGTGAAGTCGAGGTCGAGACTGCTGCGGCCCAGTAGGCGGTCCCGAATGTAGCCTCCGACCAGGATGGCTGGGGGCGAACCCATTTGGTGCCAGATGCGCAGGAGTCGAGAGTCGTAGGCGAGTACCTTGTCGATGGCAGGATTCATCTTTTTGACCATTGATTGTCAGAGTCTTCGTCAAGGGATCCGTCATCTGGCCAGCGAGGGAGACCGACGCTGAAAGTTGTACCCTTTCCTTCTTCGCTGGTCACCCATATCGTGCCTCCAAGACTCCCGACGATTCGCCGGCAGATGGCCAGGCCGAGCCCCGAGCCTTCCGGGTTTGGCCCATTGTGATGAGGTCTCCCTCTGACGAACTGCTCAAACACTGTTGGTAGCTCTTCGAAGTCTATTCCCCGACCAGTGTCGGATACGCATAGAGTCACAGTGTCAGCATCATACCCACCGTGTAGCCAAACACGCCCACCTCGTTGTGTGTACTTGATGGAATTGTCGAGAAGGTTGCGGAGGACCTGTTCCAGGCGAACAGAATCCGCTCTCAAGTGGGGCAGGTCATTAAGCTCTTCATGCTCCAGGTTGACTCCGGCCTTCCGTGCCATTTCCTTCATCTCGTCAACAAGATTGGAAACAACCTCTTGAGCGTCGACTCGATCGATTTCCATAGAGAGAGAACCGCTTTCGAGGGCAGCCAGGTCAACGATGTCGACGACAAGGTGACGAAGCCTCTGCGCACTGCTGTATGCCGTTTCCAGAAAAGTGAGCTGTTCTTTGCTGAGACCTTCGGAGAGGTCGCTGAGAAGCGTTTCAAGATAGCTCTGGATCACACTGAGAGGTGTTTTGAGCTCATGCGCCGATGCTGAGAGAAAGCGATTCTGGGCATCACCCAGCCTGTTCAATGACTCTTGGAGTTCGTCAAGCTCTCTCGCCTGACGGCTGAGCGCCTCCTGCATCACACTCTTCCGACGACGGGCATCGAACCACCATCTGTCCCGCCGCGCCGCAATTATCGCGCGTGAAGGAATCCCTGGAACTCTGGTCCCCCAAAGGCGTACGGAGGAGGGGGTGGCACCGGGCAGAGTGATCTGAAAAGCCGATCCTCCCTCCTGATGCTGACCCTCGAGCAGAGTCAGGAGTTGATGGACGGCGTCGCCTCGTGTTGTCTCACCAATGAGATCGTCAAGGGCTTTTCCTTGCAGGCTTGCAGCCGGCACTCCGAAGTTTTCCTCGATGAGGCCGAAAGCTCGTTCGACCCGACCATCGGGCGTAACATCGAGGACTGCATCCGCAAGTTTGAGGGCCAGCCGGATCGCCGGGGACTCATCGAGCTTTGGTGTCGGTTGCCGGTCCGTAGCATGTTCCAACAGATGAGCTGCTGCGCTGACGCTTGTCAGATCATCATCGGTGAATCGACGTTGACAGGATGTGACACGCAGAACAGTGGGTGTTCCCTGCAGGCTTGCCGGCACAGCCACCAGGCTTATGGCACCGGGATCCTCGATTTGGCCACAGACTGATTGATCACTTCGGTCGTGCACGAGTTCTGCTATCAGAACGGCACGGTCGTTGTTGAGGACTTCGATCAGTTCTGGATGTCGAGTGCGATCGACGATCAAGTCGCCGGTGCTTTCCCTATCTGAGCTGGCCAGCACTCTCAGCGCTGTTGTGCCAAAGGGAAGCAGGATCGAAACGAGGTCAGCATCGACTAGCGAGAGGAGACTCTTGGCAACCACGTGCAGATCATCCTCGTGCGCCTCAGGCTGAAACTGCGGCATCCAGGCAAGCAGGGCTTTCAGCGTTCGAGGCGGCAGGGCCTCAAACGTTTCGTCGCAGAAAGGGCAGTGAGTCTGACGTGGTACCATCGCGTCGCCTTGAACTGGATTCGAGTATAGGGCCGCGATCCCACGGCTGAAAGGACCGAGGAGCCTCGAGTCCAGAACATCGCCCGACAGGGACGGGCCGGAGGACAGCGTTTGAGCGTGGCATTTGCCGCCGAGAGGTGGAAACCCGAAACCCAACCGCGACATCTATGAGGCCTGCCTTGAAAGCTGAGGCCAAGCGAACCACTGGACCGCTGAGGGCAGGCATTACTCGCGAGGAAGGGAGTTTCGCGTTCGGATGGAAATGGCGCCAATCTCTCAGTGATCTGAAAGTCGGGCTACTTCTTGTTCTGAGTCTGTGCTGCGTGAGAGCACCCATGTGTGAGGCCCCGCAGCGCCTCGACGTTTCACTTCAACCACATGGAACTCTGCGATGGGAACGTGGGTCAGAACCTATGCTGCTCGTTCGACCATCCCGAGGTGAAGGGTGGATCAAGCTGGCGCGGCGTCTCAGTGGAACATCGGCCACGGCTCGCCAGATTCGGGCTGCCAATCCGAGCCTACGAGAGCCGATGCGTGATCGTTCAGTACGGGTTCCCTTGACTGCGCTGCGCGCCGATTTGCGTATCGAATCCGTCCGCAAGCTCTTTCCGGTCGATCGCCGTACTGTTGCAGGGTGGGACCACCTCGTTATGGATCCGTTTGGCGAAGGCGGTGAGAGCTGGGAGTGGATTGCGTTTGTCTTCACTGGTCAGTCTTCGAGTGCTGGAGCCCTTTCTCTGGCCAATCCCGATCTTGGCGAGGATGCTCCACGACGGGCAGCCATGGTGCTGATCCCTGAATCGCGTCTGCTGCCGGTTTTTCGGTCAGTTCCTCCGGTGCCGACGCCGACACCCACTCCTGTTGTTGTGCACCCAAGCCGACAGCCGACTCCTTCACCGACGCCTGGTCGAGCACATCCTGCAGGAGTGGAATCCGGAGTGCTCAGTTTCGGCCGAGATCAAAAGGGCGAGTTCGCGCAGTATCGATTGAGAAAGGGCGAGGCATTGTACTCGGCCGTGGTCGTTCGCTTCACCGGTGAGTTGCATGGCGAACAGGTGAACACACTGGCGCTGGACATAGCCGCTAGATCCGGGATCCAGGACGTGACTTCGATTCCGGTGGGTTATCGCATCAAAATTCCACTAGAGCTCGTCCTTCCCGAATACCTGCCGATAGACCATCCGAGGCGACTTGAGTGGGCGCAGGAAGAGAAGGACCTGGCAAGGTTTGTGGAGGTGGTGAGGGCGGCGGATCTGTCTGGAGTGCATGTGATCCTCGACGCAGGCCACGGTGGAAAGGACACCGGAGCGATTCAGGCAAGTATGTGGGAGGCGCCCTACGCCTACGACGTGATGTGCCGCATCAAAGTCAATCTCGAGCGGCATACTCGCGCAAAGGTATGGACCATAATCAGCGATTCGAGCCGTGGGTACAGCATTCCTAACCAGGATCGCCTCTTGCAGGATCGGGATCAAGTGTTGTTGACACATCCGCAGTATCGGTTGGAGGACTCGAGCACGGGGGTTCATCTGCGTTGGTATCTCGCGAACGACATCATCAAGAGGCAGCTTGGTCCAAAGGTCCCGAGGTCAAAGATCGTCTTCCTGTCGGTTCACGCGGACAGTCTGCACCCGTCTGTGCGTGGGTCAATGGTGTACGTGCCGTCGCGGCATCTCCGGCCGTCGAGCTATACGGTACGGCGACGGTCGATGAGCAAATATGAGGAGTATCGACGTTCTCCTGAAGTCAAGTTCGATTCAACGTTTGCAGCGCGTGCGGAAGCATCGTCACGGCGGTTGGCGGAATCCGTGTTGGAGGCGATTGAGCGAAATGAAATGGCTGTTCATCCGTATTCTCCGATTCGCGACAGAGTGAAGCGAGGACGTCACCAGTTTGTGCCGGCTGTGTTGCGATATTCGCTCGCCCAGCATGCGATTCTGCTCGAGTGCTCGAATCTTGCGAATTCCGAGGATCGTGCGCTGCTTGGAAGTGTGGAGTGGCGTGAAGAGTACGCAAGAGCGGTAGTCGAAGGGATGGCAGCAGCCTTCGAGAACGGCCGAAGCCGGTGACGTTTGCAACTTAGGAGCCTCGCTTTCCGGCCTCTGACTTGCTAGCTACTGATCACAGTCAGATTGCTAAACCTTGGCTGGAGATTCTTCGTCACTTCGCTCCTCCCAATGACAAACGCCCGTCGCTGTCATCCCGACCGAGCCAAAGGCGAGTGGAGGGATCTCCCGCATAAGTTAGCAATCTGCTGAATTGCAGCAACATACATACTGCATATTTCAACGGGAGATCCCTCGACTTCGCTCGGGATGACAAAACATCTGCGGCTTCGTCTTTACTTGAGTATCCGCAGCGAACGCGGTGTGGCAGTGCTCTGGATGACAATGAAGAGAAACTTGGCTATGGCTCAAACAATGCGCAGACCAGACGTCTCTCGTCTATCCTCTTTCGTCTTTCTTCTCACATCTCACACTCAGAGTCCGACTTTTTCCAGAATCCGATCAAAGGCTTCCAGTTCACCTTTGGTGATGTAGAAATGGGGCGAGAAACGGACGTAGCCCTGGCGAACCGAACAGACGATCTTGCGCTCGGATAGACGGCGTCTCGCTTCTTTGGGCGCTATCCCTGGGTGCCTGGCAGCAACAATACCCGCTACCGGATGTCCGGAGCCAGGCGAGTACACATCCCAACCATGCGCGAGGAGAATTCTGGTCAGTAACCGGCTCATCGTCTCGACCCTAGAGTGAACCTCTACTGGTCCGACAGCATTGAGCAGGTCGAGGGCTGCCGCGAGCCCCGCAATTCCGACACCATTTGCGGCGCCAGGTTCGAATCGTCGCCCGTCGCTATGGTGCTCGGCGTGCTGTAGGAAGAAGTCTCCGGGTTCGAGCTGAACGTTCTGCCATCCGGAGAGTATTGGACGTAGCTGCTTTCTCAGCTCCGGGCTCGTCGCCATGATCCCTGCCCCTTCGGGACCAAGCAGCCACTTATGGCCATCTGCGATGACGGCATCGACGCCAAGCGTCTTCATGCTCATCGGCAGAATCCCGAGTCCTTGAATCGCATCGACGATGAGAAGCGTCCCATTGTCCTTGCAGGCACGTGAAAGCTGCGCTAGGGGAGCGATCCACCCAGTGTGAAAAGCAACCCAAGAAACCGCAAGCACACGGGTGTTCGGCGTCAATTCGTCAGCGAGGTCATCCGGCGAGATCTGACCGTCAGGCTGGCGAAACCGATCGACGACCACGCCTCGCGACTCGAGATGAAGCCATGGGGCGGCGTTTGCGGCAAACTCTTCCTCACCGAGTAAAACCCGGTCCTTCTCTTGCCAGTCGATTCCCTCGGCAATCATGCTGAGGCCTTGGCTCGTCGAGTTGATGATCGAGATGTCATCAGGTTTGCAGCCAATGAGCTGAGCACCAAGGTGGCGACAGGTGAGGATGTGGTGCTTCCATTCGTGGTACTTGAGGTGTCCTTCGTCCTCCTGCTCCTGCACGCGTTGGCGCATTGCCGCGGCTACCGATCTCGGGAGAGGGCAAACCGCTGCATGATCCAAATAGAGGCAGTGCTCTCGCACCGGAAACTCAGCAAGCCAGCGACTCAGATCCAAACTCATAATCGGATGATAGCGCGTTCGACAGAGCTGTGTGTGACCGCGATTCCAGTAGCAAGGGTTTTCGAGTTCTGACGATAGATCGAGTTCAGGAGAATCTGGGTAATAGTTCTACGAGAGCTTCCGCGAGATATTCAAACTGTTCGGTGCGATTGTAGAGCTGCGCTGAAACGCGAACCCACCGTTTGGGTGATGTAGGCCACCCGATGATCGGAACTTCGATAGCTCTTTCCTGGAACAAGGCTCTTTGCAGTGGAGACTCTTCCCACGACGAGCGAGTATCTGGTGCTGGCTCATCGGGCAGAGGAATCGCTGCCATCGAACCGATCATCTCATCGGGGCAGGGAAGTGTTGTCTGCAGCGCATCGGCCAGGATTCTCCGTGCCTCGAGTGCCATGTGCCGATTCTGGGTCATCACCTCTGACCACCCGCCTGCGATCAGAGCCGGCACTGCCTCAATCGCCTTGGGCACGCACAACCAAGGTGTAGGATCCGAGGTCCCTACCCAGTCGAACTCTTGGTGAAACCGAGATCGTGCAGAGGGTGGTTCGTTCGCACCGTGGCTGATCACGAGAGGTCGGAGCGACTCATGTGGGTCGCGGGCGTAGAGGAAACCGGCGCCTTTCGGTGCACACAGCCACTTGTGACAATTACCGGTGTAAAAGCTTGCTCCAAGAGTGTCTAGATTGAAGTGCGTCATGCCAGTAGCGTGTGCACCATCGACCAGTACTCGAACTCCTCGAGCCTCGAGGTCTGAGACGATGCGCTTGAGTGGGAGTACAAGCGCTGTCTGACTGGTGATGTGATCCACAAGAAGGAGACGCGTCTTCGAGGTGACGGCGTTGAGGATCGCCTCGATAGCCTCCTCGGGAGAGTCGATAGGAAAAGGGATCCTCGCGACGACGACTCGGGCGCCGCTATTGTCAGCAGCAGCATTGAGTGCGTTGCGACAGGCGTTGTACTCGTGATCAGTCGTCAGTAGTTCGTCACCTGGCTCGAAGACCAGAGATCGGAGCACTGTGTTGACGCCCGTGGTTGCGTTGGTTACGAATGCTAAATGCTGGCTCGTTGTGCCGAGAAAGTCTGCGAGCGCCTGCCGAGCGTTGTCGAGTAAGGGTTGGTATTCGTCGACGAAGAATCGCAAGGGCTCGTTTTCGAGCCGACTGCGAAGTTCAGACTGTGCGTCGAGCACGGCAATTGGTGCGGCGCCGAAGGACCCGTGGTTGAGAAAAGCGACTTCGGGATCGAGGCGCCATGCGACCGCGAGCTTCGACGCCTCGGCCCTTTTCGGGAGACGAAAACTCCTCAGGTCTTCACTCACTCGGCAACGATCCGAGCAGTCTTGATGTAGTCGAGTTCTGGGAAGTGCTCTTTGAGATAGGTGTTACCTTGCGCCGTCAGGAGGTCCTGCCTTGGTCCGTTTCCTCTGGGGCCGCACTCACCGTATCCGGAATACAGCGAGTCAACCACGTCCATACCCTCTACGATGCGGCCGAACGGTGCGAACTTACCGTGCTCGCTGAGGTAGGAATTATCGGCGAAGTTGATGAAGAACTGCGTCGTTCTCGAGTTGGCCTGCCCACGCATCGCAAATGTCACAGCACCACGAGTGTTGGGCGCAACGATCGGATCGTCCGGAATGGCGGCGGCCTGCCACGCGGCGGTGACCTTCGGATTGCCATGGAGTCCGATCTGAGCCATGAACGGTCGCGGAGATTGAATCACTCTGAAAAACGCCGTGTCGTCGTAGTACCCGACCTTGACGAGGTTGTAGAAGCGATCAACTCCGTGAGGAGCCCACTCTCGGGTCACCTCGATGGTGAAATCGCCAGCTGTTGTCGCCACGAGAACCCGAAAGCTGTCGGGTGCTGTCTCCACGGCTTTTGCGGGATCGAGAAGTGCAGGATTTGTCTCTTGCCCGCCATCGTCAGCAACCGCGACGGTTCCCACGGTAAGCAGGAGCGAGCAAATCATGATCGTGATTGAGGATTTTCGGTGAGTATCGATCAGTAGCATTTCAGTCTCTCCTTAGACAGTATCCGGTGATTCTACAACGCCGGGGGAATTCCGAGGGCGAGTAGGAGTTCGACAACTGCATCCAACCGGCCGCGTACCTGGTCAGGATCCTCATCGAGTGACTTGTTGCGAGGTCTCCATTGGGCTTGAAGATGATTTGGCCCCGTGTCTAAACCCTTGAAATTGGTTTGGCCGACCAAATGGGACAACGCCTCACGGCTGGCTGGAGCTTGCAGAGCCGAGACAAGGAAACCAGGATCGCTGGAGGAAAATCGCAGGCGCTCGTCGAGCACCTGATCGCCAATCTCCACATCCTGCAAGAACCCGATGCGGTTGAGCATTCGAGACGCGGCGTCGGAGACTGCCGCCGACCATTTGATGGGTGAAGCCGCCTTGACTCGAAGAACGGCGCCGCCGGGTGAGTATTGACTGGCGGGCTCGATACGGTAATTGCAGGTGTAGCCGCGATAGATGCCCTCGATGGCGCCGCCAAGCTTGCCGGCAAGTCGTGCGGTCCCAAGTTCGAAGGCCGGACCAATGCGCTCGAGGCGGCGCTGTGATGTCTTACGCGAAATCGCGATTACCACGAATGGCACAAGAACAGCAGCAGCTGCAGCCAGAATCACAATGGTTCGGTCGTCCAGTTGCATTAGAGATAAGTATAGCGCTGGGATGGGGGGCCGTCAGGTGAGCACTCAGTCAGGCACTCGCAACGACCTTCGTCATCGTCATCCTCATCGCTATGGTGTAGGGAGGCGCGTGAGGAATCCGATGACGATAACGATGACGATGACGATGAGGATCGGAGGGACCCGCTCGTTCTAGCGTCGCTGGCTTCGAATGAGGGTCCATAGGTGAATACTTGCGTTCGCCATCGACTTCGCCATCGCAATCGCCATCGAAAACTCTGGCGCCCCCGAAATCGATGGTGATAGGGATAGGGATGGCGATGGGGATTTTGAAGGCCTACTTCTCAAAAAGACCCTCGGCTTCGAAGGAGCGCACTCAGTCAGGCACTCGCAATGGCCCTCGTCATCGTCATCCTCATCGTCATCGTGTGGGGAGGCGCGTGAGGAATCCGATGACGATGAGGATCGGAGGGA
>JAAESQ010000721.1 GCA_024229275.1 bacterium
ACCGGCGGGACATGGCGGCCATCGTCGGCCTGCCGCCGGAGAAGGTACGCGTGATCCAGGCGACCATAGGCGGCGGCTTCGGGTCCAAGCTCGACATCTACGCATACGAGCCCATCGCCGTCCACCTGGCGCGCGCGACCCGGCGCCCGGTCAAGCTGGTGTTCAACCGCGACGAGGAATTCGTGGCCTCGCCCACGCGCCAACCCACCGCGATCCGAATCCGCGCTGGGGCAAAGCGGGACGGCACCCTCACGTTCCGCGACATCGATTTCACCCACGACAACGGTGGTCACACCTCGTGGGGGGCGACCACTCCGTTTGTGATGATGCAGACCTTCTCGTCGCTGTACCGCACGCCCCATGTGCGTATGCGCGGAAAGGTGGTGTACACCAACAATCCCTATGCCGGTTCAATGCGCGGCTATGGCAACCTCCAGGCGACCTTTGCGGTGGAGTCGAGCATCGACCTTCTCGCCGCCGAGCTGGGAATGGACCCCCTCGAGCTGAGACTCGTGAACGCCCAGGAGGCCGGCGAAACCACCGGTCAGGGCTTGGCCTTTACTACCTGCGGCCTCAGACAGTGCCTCGAGACCGCCGCGGAGCGCTCCGGGTGGAAGGAAAAGCGGGGCCGTATTGAGACCGTTCGGCCGCACATCCGCCGCGGCATCGGCATGGCCTCGATGCTTCACGTGGGCGGCGGCGCAAAGATCTACAAGAGTGACGGCTGCGGCACCATCCTCGAGATGGACGATTTCGCCACCGTCACATTGCTCACCGGATCATCCGAAATCGGACAGGGCTCGGAGACGGTCCTCGCCCAGATCACCGCCGAGGAGCTGGGAGTGCCCATGGACTGGGTGCGGGTGGTCAACAACGACACCGCGATCACCCCGTGGGACGTGGGAGTGCATGCCTCGCGGACCACCTTCATCGCCGGTAACTCGGCGCGCCTGGCCGCCGCCAAGGCAAAGGCCAAGCTGATTGCGGCGGCTGCACAACAGCTCGGTATCGCGGCCGACGAACTCGACCTCCGCCGCGGCATGGTGGTCAGGCAGGCCGACGGCGAAGTCCTCACAGAGCTCGGCAAAGTCATCCGCGCACTGCACTTTGCCGACAAGAGCGAGGTGATCATCACCCACCACTACTACGAGCCACCGAGCCAGATGCAGGATCGAAGCTACAAGGGCAACGTGTCCGCCGCCTATGCCTTCGCCACCCAGGTGGCCGAGGTGGAGGTGGACCTGGAAACCGGGGTAGTCAAGGTCCTACGTCTCACCGCCGTGCACGACATCGGTCGAGTGATCAACCGGATGGGCGCCGAGGGCCAGGTCCAGGGCGGATTGTCGATGGGGCTCGGTTACGCGCTGTCCGAGGAGCTTCAGGTGGAGGGCGGTCGGGTGAGGAATCCCTCGTTCAGGGAGTACAAGCTGATCACCTCGCCCGAAATGCCGGAGGTCGACATCGTCTTCATCGAAACCCTGGATCCCGAGGGTCCATATGGCGCCAAAGGAATCGGCGAGGCGCCGGCCATCTGCACCGCGCCGGCGGTGGCCAACGCAGTGCGTCACGCCACTGGGCTCCCCTGCACTGCCCTACCCCTCTCGCCGGAGCGGGTGTTCACGGAGCTCAACCGATGAGGCGACGCACAGTCCTGTCGATGGAGCAGGCCCTGGCCCTGCCCTACGGCACCCTGCGTCTCGTCCAGCTGGGGTGGCGGGTGATCCGCGTCGAGGCCACACCCCGCCCCGGCCAGAGCACTCCCGGCGATCCCAACCGTTACGTGGGCCGGCCTGCCGCCGGACCGGATCGGCGGAGCTACTACCTGGCTCCCAACGTTGGCAAGGAGGCAATCGCCATCGACCTCAAGAGCGCTGAGGGACGCGAGTTGCTCAAACGCATCGTGCGCGAGCTGCCGGTGGACGTCTTCGCCTGCAACACCCTGCCCAGGCGCTACGCAGAACTCGGCATCGACTACCAGACTCTGTCCGAGGCCAACGACAGGCTGATCTGGGTCGGGATCTCAGCCATGGGCCCGGAGCACCCCGACGTCCCCGGCTACGACCCGGCCCTGCAGGCCCTCCTCGGTTACATGGACCTCACCGGCCAGGCCGACGGTCCGCCCACGTTGATGGGCGTCCCAATGATCGACCTCAAGGCCGGGGACGAGGTCTTTGCCCAGACCATGCACGCCCTGGCCGAGCAGGCGGAGACCGGCAAGGGGGCTCGCATCGACATCTCGATGGCGCGCTGCGCGGCCTCCTGGCTTCACACCACCCTGCCGCTCCTCGATCTCGGCGCACGGCCCGAGGAGGTCAGCCGCTCGGGCAACGAGCACCGTGAGTTCGTGCCGGTCAACGTTTACCGGACGGCCGACGGCTGGCTCTACCTGGCGATTGGCAACGACGTGCAGTGGCAGCGACTGGTGGAACTCGAGCTCTTCGTCTCACTGAACAGCCAGGTGCGCCAGACCAATGAGGGCCGGCGGGCGGAACGGTCTGCGATCCGCGACGAGCTGTCGGCGATATGTCGTGCCCACCCGACGGCCGAACTCTTGCCCACCCTTGCCGCGGCAGGGCTGGTCGTCACGCCGGTCAACAGCATCGCCGAGGTCCGTGAGTCATCTGGCGTTCGTGAGCACCTGACCCGGACAACGCTGCCGGATGGCGGCCAGCTCCGGCTCCCGCCCACTGCGGTGGACACAGGAAAGGACGAGTTCGCTCTGTCGCCGCGCTACGGCGAACACACCCGCCAGATTCTCAACGAGGCGAGGCTCAGCGAAGACCAAATCGACAGTTTGCTCGAAAGGGGAGTGGTGCGATGATCTCCGAGGAAATGCGGCAGCTCCTGGCGACCGGCTCCGAGATTCGTACGATGTGGGAGCGGAGCTTCGAGCTCAAGCGCATCCACGGCGCCGAAAACGTGGCCGACATGACCCTCGGCAACCCGTTCGCTCCACCGCCCGAGGGAGTCCTCAAGGCCCTCGAGGAGCTGGTGGCCAACCCGCCACCCGACCTCCACCGCTACACCCCCAACGCGGGCATCCCCGAGGTTCGTCAACTGATCGCAGCCCACCTCCACGACCACGGTCTCCTTCCCGGCGCCCAACGTCACCATGTGGTGGTGACCGCCGGGGCGAGCGGCGCCACCAACATCGTGCTGCGGGCGGTCCTCGATCCAGGAGACGAGGTGGTCCTCCTGTCACCGTTCTTCCCGGATTACCCGGCCCACGTGCTCAATCAGCACGGGGTGCCTGTGGTGGTCCCGACTACGCCAGATTTCCTGCCCGATTTGGCGGCCATCGAGGAGGCGCTCGGTCCCAGGACTCGGCTGTTGATCATTAACCACCCGAATAATCCCTCGGGCCGCCTGTACCCGCAATGGCTGCTTCGCGACCTGGTGGAGATCATCCGCAAACAGAGCCGCAAAAACGGCAGAATCATCTACCTGCTGTCCGACGAGCCGTACCGCGAGATCTGCTTCACGTCGGAGCCGTTCACCAGTCCTGCCAAGTTGTACGAGCACGGTCTCATGACCTACTCGTTCTCGAAGTCCAAGTCGATCCCCGGCGAGCGCATCGGCTACCTGGCCCTCAACCCGGAGAGCCCGGCCGCCACCGAGCTTGCAAAGGCCTTCGCCCTCGCCAACCGGATCCTCGGCTTCACCAGCGCACCATCCCTATGGCAACACGTGATCGCTCGCAGCCTCGACGCGGTCATAGACATCGAGCCTCTGCGTCGTCACCGCGACTGCCTCCTCGAGGCACTGGAGAACAAGGGCTACGAGGTGATCCCACCCGACGGCACCTTCTACCTCTTCCCGCGCACCCCGGGCGGCGACGACGTGGCGTTTGTCAGCCGCGCCATGGAGAGCCTGCTCCTAGTGGCCCCAGGATCCACTTTCGGACACCCCGGCCACTTCCGCATGGCCTTCTGCGTCGACCAGCGCACCGTGGACCTTGCCGTGGAGCGGCTGCCGCCTGCGAGGCAGTAACGCTGAGGCTGGATCATTGGAACCATGGCGCCCGACCAAACGACGCTTGGATCTGGCCCGAATTTCTCACCAGCCTCCTCGCCTCGTCCGCCTTGCTAGCCACACTCGCGCCCTCACGGAGGCGGAGTGGTCTTGCTCCCTCCACCGTTCGACCACAAGCGCGCGTCGCCACCTTCGAAGTTGTCGAAGAAGGACGGGACCGTGAGGGCGCCAAAGCGCACAACGTCCGAGACCTGGCCCGGTGGGTTGTAGCCTTCGACTACCGGAAGCCTGTTGTATCTTATCGGCCTCGCGGCAGGTGTCGCTACGGGAATCCACAAGTCCTGTGGAGGAGCGCCCGCAAAAGTCACACCTCGAGAGTTGTCCTCGTGGGTCATTTGAATGCACGGGCCATCTAGATCACCGCAGTTGAGGAACCTGCTGAGCGCCCCAGAACCGTCGGGATCGGCACCGTGGCTGAAGATCATGCCGCCGTCACATTCGAACACCTGACGGTCCTTTGCCGCGTCTGGGAAGGAGGTGCACTGTAAACTCGTTGGCGGCGACGGGTCTCCAACCTGCCCCATCATGCACACCTCTGTCCCGTTGGGGCTTGGCGATATACAGGCCAGGGCCGGGCCCGCTCCGGCTACGCCACAGGAGTCGCACTGTTGGTAGTAGAAATCGGAGGATGCGGGGACGCTGTCGATTTGCTGTGACCAGTCGTGCGCTCCGGTGCCGAGATCGACTTGAGTCACCTGAACCGGGCCGCTGTTTCTGCAGGCGACCCACAACTTACTGCCCGATGGGTCAGTGGCGGCGCTCCAGTGGTAGTTGTCGTACGGGCTGTCGCAAGTAACGCTTGTAACATAACTCCAATCCCCGACCTCAGGGCTCGTGTAGATGTTCACTGCGATGTTAGCCAGATCGTACGCGGTCACCGCGAAGCCTCCGTACCATCGGCCCATGGTTGCGGATACTAGATTGACGGTGTTCGCAATTTCGGTAGTGGTAATGACCGGTGTCGGCGTCGCTTGGACCTTGGCCTCAGTGAGTGTAAAGCCGGGACCGGTGGCGGCCCAGGAGATCACGCCATCCTGACCCCAGCCCTCCTCCGAAGCGCAGCACCAGCCCGCCGTCTCCGAGAATTCAAATCCCAGACTGCAGTCGTTTGTCTCAGATACCTGGGCGCTTACGGTTCCGTCAGGGTTGAGATCCCACCACTGGGGGTTGCAGAAATGGTGTTGGTAAACGTTCTGAGTGCCGAAGTGTCCGACATCGACGTGGAACTCCACTTTGGCCGAAGTGCCCGTTGCTTCTAAAACCACCAGCGCGGGCGTGACACCGAACGGATCCGATACCGGGACCTCTCTCCACAGAGCGAAATCACCGGAGAACACGACGGGAAGGGCCACGAAGGCCAGAAATGGGACGATCCAGAGGATCCATACCAGGCTGCGGTTCCCACACCGGGGGGAAGGCTCGACCCTCTCGGCGTGCCCGGTTTGCCGCCCCGCGGCCGGAAATCGCTCGTTAGCCACTGCACGACTCCGCTTCTCTTTGCCTGTTGAACTGTCTGAATAAACCATAGCACGGATCAGGCCCGCACGGCCCGCTCAAGGCACTTGGCGAGTAAAACGGGTTGTGCGTCAGCCGGAGGCGGAACGGCGATGACCGTGGAAGCACGCTGAGGACATGGGTGCGGTTCGCCAGCTCGACGATGCTGTGGAGCTTCCGTATCGTTCTGGCGGGGGGCGACTCTCTCATTGGCTGCTCCCCTGTGCATCTGCCCTCTCCACGAGGTCACGACGCCTCCAGACCTGGAATCTCTCCGCCAGGGGCCATTGCTTCACGTCTACGCCGTACTCTCGCCGCCAAATGATCTGCCAAAAACGCCGGCGCGCGTCGGGCTTCGACAAACCACTCCAGATGCTATGGAGCGATGCGTCGCGATAGCCCTCGAGCGGCCACCAACGCAGTCGGTAGTCTCGCTTCACGAAGTCTTGGGCCAGGTACGGCCAGACTCTGCTCAAGTTGTCGTCCCCGACGATGACCAGGTGGGCTCGCGCCAGTGCCAGACCTGGAGTATCTCCGTAGAACAAAGTTGAGGAACGGTCACGAAAGTACCAGA
This sequence comes from bacterium, assembly GCA_024229275.1. Taxonomy (GTDB): domain Bacteria; phylum Acidobacteriota; class Thermoanaerobaculia; order Thermoanaerobaculales; family Sulfomarinibacteraceae; genus JAAESQ01. The sequence goes on from JAAESQ010000721.1 coordinate 6,101, forward strand.
TAAAGGGCCAGGTGGTCTGGCGACCAAAGGCAACGCGCAGGCCACCCTCAAGGCCGGGTTCTCGCTCTAGAAGCGAGATCTCCTCGAGCACGAATCGCACATCGGGCGTTCCATGAGCGTAGACCAGGGGCTCGATTGGGAGGTCGTAGTTGACATAGCTCGCCATGGCCGCAAACCGTGCAGTGAGCAAGGCCAGCAGCACCGTTAGCCCGATCCCCAGAGGACCCCGTGCTTGGCGGAATCCTTCGGTTCGTACCACGAGGAAGATTACGAGTACAACGGCACTGGTCCCCACCAGCCAAAAGAGCCAGCGACCAGTGGCAGCAGTCGCCTCGACGCCGACCTGAAAGGGGCTCAGTACCATCAGGCGACTCGCTAGAAGAACGTAGAGGGATGGCGCTACGACCAACAGGAGGGAGCGACGCATCCCCATTCTGCCCCAGTCGACGCGGTCAATCGTGCGGCCGATCCACCACCCGCCTAGCAGACAGGCCGGAATGGTCAGATGGGTCAGCAGCCAGGGCATCTTCTCGCCCGCGACGGTATAGGCCAGCCAACTGGCCAGCCACCACCATAGGCAAAAGACGAGGAATGATCGGGCTGAGGTCGATGGAGCCCGGACAGCCCGGGTGGCCTCTCCGGAAGCTGGCCGCCGGCCGGGTAGCAGCTGGCGGAAAAGCACGAGCGCCCCTACCCCACACAGGATAAGTGGCAGGAACTCATACAGACCGCCGAGCATCAGGTAGTAGAACCAGGGCTGCCCACCGCGGGCGACCTCGTGTTGAAGGAGCCAGTAGCCGAAGCTGCCCACGATGCCGCTCGCGGTGCCTGATGCCAGGTTCCTGAAAAAGGAGCTGAACAGGGTGACCTGCAGGGACCAGAACACGAGCATCAACATTGCCACCTGCGACAGAGAGCAGCCGAGTTGTCCTGCAGTCTTCGCTCTGCGTCGAAACCAGACCATACCGACGGCGACACTGAGCGCGAACGCAGCCGCGATCGCCGCTGCCGAACGTCTCAGACCGACGGCGGTGTCGGAGTCCGTCGGGTCCCACCCAAGGGCCAGGTGTACAAGAGATGCTGCGAAGGGCAGCACCAGCACCAACATGAGCCCCGCAAGATCGTAGCTGGCGCTGTCTCTCAAGAGCTCGATGCGGCGTAGCGCCCTGTCAACGCTGCGCACGACCATGAAGACGCCAACGATGGCCCCGAATATGATGCTAGTCTCCTTCGTGGCAAAGCTGAGAGCCATGGCCACGGTCAGCGGGACAAGCCAGACGGGCCGGCGTTCCTCAATGTATCGAAACGAGCAAAAGAGCCAAACGAGACCGAAAAGCGCCACGTAGATATCATTCCGCAGGTAGCGGCTGTAGAACAGCAGAATGGGGCTGATCGTCACGAGTACTGCCGCCGCCAGAGCGCCGGTGCGACCCAAATAGCGGCGGAAGAGCAAGATCATCACCACCACGCAGACACCAGCGGCCGCGGGCGTGATTCGAGCGGTGAAATCGTTACTCCCCACCAGCCGCAGTAGAAGGCCGTTGACGTGGCAGAGAAGTGGACCGTGCAGCACCGGATCCTGCCGGTACACCTGACCCACAGCCACGGCGTGCGAGTAGTAGGCCCACATGCTCTCGTCGTGACTCATGACTCGCTGATCGAGGGCAATGAAACGGGAAAGCAGGACCACGGCGAAGAGGCACAGCCAGGCTGTTTGCTCCTTACTGAGCCGGAGCGGTCGGTTGACAAGTCGCTCCCAGCGGGCGGACGGAGTTGACTGAACGATGGTCAATCATCCGCCCTGCAGAGGCTGCTGGCAGACACAACCAGCAACGAAATCGAGTGCCAGCCTCGCCAGGGAATTGGCGCCGCGTTTAGCAATACGTCATTGTGAGTCGAAGTTGCGAGCTTTGAAGTTAGCCTTTGACCCATAACGACGATGTAACAACTTGAAACGTGTCGCCTTAGGTCGAACTCGAAGCAGGCTTGCCGATCGGGATCCTGTGCCACCGCTTCGGACAGCACCTTGATGGCCATGTCGCGATCAAGCCGCTTATCTTGGGCGCGGTAGACCTCGCCCATACCGCCCGCACCGTGCTTCTCGTCGATCCGGTAATGCCCGAGCGTCTGAACCGACAGAACTGACATGGCTGTGGACCTCTGTGACATCTTACCCCTGCCAGGTGCAACATTGTCCGGCCGGACACGCGTTGGCACGTGATTGACCGATGCCTCTGGGGTTCAGACCGTCTGCGAAACAATTGATACACACGCGTCGGTCGATGACGGACAGTCATTTGTTCTTCCCAAGGAGGTTCAGTTTCGTTTCACCACCGGCGCCTACAGCAATCACGATGGCGGCGGTTCGGGGACCTCAAGAGCGCCCCTGACCGCCAACCCGATTCGCTGTAGTGTGTAGGGCTTCTTGACGTACGTGATAGCGCCGAGCTTCATGGCCTCTTCGACGCGACCCGTTTCCGAAAAGCCGCTAACGATGATCGCCCGAGTGGCTGGTCGAAGGGCCAGGATTCGGCGGAAGGTTTCCAGCCCATCGATGCCGGGTTCCATGATCATGTCCAGGACAACGAGATCGACCGCTTGAGTGGCGATGAATTCGACGGCCTCTTCACCGCTGGCCACGACCTCGACGAGATAGCCCAACCTGCCCAGGATGGCCGCGGCGATGGCCCGCTGCTCGTTGATGTCGTCGACGACTAGTATCTTTTCGCCTCCGCCCTTGACATCGACCACTGGCTTCTCCGACGACCGTGCGTCGCCGCCGTCTTTGTTGGCCGGGAAGAGCAGCTCGAACGTCGTCCCTCGACCCGCCTCACTATGCACGTCGATGGTTCCACCGTGATCTTGAACAGTGCCCGACACGACAGTCATCCCCAGCCCAGTACCGCTTCTCCCCATGACCTTCTTGGTGTAGAAGGGCTCGAAGATCTTTTCGATCTCGCTCGCAGCAATCCCGACACCTTGGTCGGCGACCTCGAGGACGACGTAGTCTCCTTCTGGCAGGGAGTGGCCAGCGTCGATCGGTGTTGAATCCACGTACCGGTTGCAGGTCGACACGGTGACTGTCCCGCCTTCGGGCATGGCTTCTGCGGCGTTGGAGACGAGGTTCATCACGGTCTTGTTGAGATGGACGAAGGAGCCGCGAATGTCCAACAGGTCGTCGTCCAAATCGGTTTCGATCCGAACACTGGGGTGATATGCGAGGAGCTTCTCGGCCTCCGGCGATTTCAGGTAGGTTCTCACCAGCTCGTTGAGACTTGCGACCTCCTTGATCGGGACGCCTCGCCTGGCCAGCGTCAGCAGGTCCTCGACAATCGCTGAGGCCTTCAACCCCGACTGCTGGATGATCTCAATGGGCCTCCGAAGGGGGCTGTCGTCCGGAAGATCCTGCAACAGCAGGTCGGGAAGGCTCACCGCTGCGCTCAGGACGTTGTTGAGGTCGTGGGCTACGGCACCGGCGAGCTGGCCGATGGCCTCCATTTTCTCGGAACGAGCGAGCTTCTCTTCCAAGGTCCGTCTCTTTGCCTCGGCTTGCTTGCTCTTAATGGCACCAGCAATGGTGCACGAGACGATAGACAGGAGCTCTTGATCGGCTTCGCTGTAAGCGTTTGGATCGCTGTAGCTCTGCACTGCGACGACCCCCATTACGCCTTCTTCGGGATCCAAGAGTGGCACTCCGAGCCACGACTCCGAGACTTTGCCGATCATCTCGATTTCGCCGTTGGTAATCATCTCAACAGCCCGCTCCCGATTCGCCAATAGCGGCCTTTCGGTCTTCTGCACGTACTGCGAGAAGCCACCGGAAAGATCGACAGGGATTCCGGCTTCAATGACCTCCTCGGGATTCTCGTCGATGCTGAATGGGAACTCAAAGGTGGCAGCATTCGCGTCATGGACGAGCGCGACATAGAAATTGCGGGTATCCATGAGCGTGCCGACCTGCCTCTGGATGTGGGACAAGAGATCCTCAAGGTCGGCCGCCCGGCTGGTCTTCTCCGCGATGCTCAGCAGCACCTGCTGGACGGCATTCCTCCGCTTCTGCTCGGTGATGTCTTCGAGGACTCCGTCGATATGGTCGATGTTGCCTTCATCATTCAGGATTATTCGCCCCGTGTCCCGTACGAAGATGCGTCGGCCACTTCCCGTAACGAGTGGGATCTCGTTGTGCACGATCTTTCCCGAGGCTGCAAGCTCCTCGAGCTGCCGAGTACGAATGACCACATCGGTGTGGTGCTCCAGGCTGGAGCGACCGAGAAGCTCGTCCACGGAGTCGTACCCGAGCATCGCCGCCAGAGCAGGGTTGGCATGCAGGATCGTTCCGGCCTTGGACGTGCGGTAGACTCCGATCGGCAGCTGGTCCGTCAACGTTCGGTACTTCTCCTCGCTCTTCTGTATCGTTCCTTGCAGGCTCCGGCGCTCGATGGTCACGGCGACCTGCGAGCTGACGAAAGTGAGAATGTCGAGGTCGGACTGATCGTAGCAACGCCTTTCAGTGTAGGTCTGCACTACGAGTGCGCCCATTGCCGGGTTATCCGCCGTTCGCAGTGGAACACCCAGCCAATCCATTGGGATAGTCCCGGAAGCCACCACCTCACCGGAGTCGATGAGCTGCGCGAGCATCACCGGAGTGACGATCATGGGTTCCCTTGCGCGAATGACAAAGGCAGTCAGGCCGCGACTCCCTTTCAGCGGCGAAGGCTGGGCATCATGCTCGTCGACGAAATAGGGAAAGCTGAGGGTATCCGTTGCCGCATCGTTAAGTGCGATGAAGAAATTCTCCGCCGGGATCAGCTCGCTCACCACACGGTGGAGGGAGGCGAAGACGTCGTCCATGTCCTGCGCCGAGTGGGCGATCTCTGAAATCTCGAAAAGGGCCTCGTGTAACGTAGAAACGAACGACAACTCAGTGTCGTTCGACTTCACCCCTGCGGACCTAGCCCGAAGCTCATCGAGCTCGCGCAGAAGCGACGCCTTCGAGCGCCGTCGACCCCCGTCCTTCCCCCCCATTGCTGTAAAGCTTAGCACGGGCAGGCTGGCCTGATTCTGCGGATTGACAGCTCGAAGAATGAAGACCTTCATACTGGGAACTGAGTCACCAATTCTCTGGACTTTGGTATGTTCGACACTGTTAACCGCGTTTTCAGGAGCCACGTGCGAGAGGACTTCTCAAAGGACAGCGCCATGAACCAGAGGAATTGCCGCATTTTCGATTTTCGAGTTGCAATCGCCGGACTCTTGGTCTGGACCATGGGGCTCAGCAGCTGCGCCTTCAATAAGACCTTCTTTCCTACCGAGAAGCAGGGTACGGCGGTGCTGGTCACAAATCCAAGAGCTCAAGAGTTTACGCTCACCGCCGACGACGGAACACACATCTCTCATCTGCTCCTCAAGCCGGAGGGCGAATCACTTGCGGCGATCTTCTTTCTGCATGGTAGCGGAGGCAGGGCTCTCAATTGGCTATCTTCGGCGGAGGTCCTTGTCAACAGAGGCTTCACCGTCCTCATGATGGACTACCGCGGATTCGGAAGTTCTGAGGGCACAGCGAGTCATAGAACCGCCTTGCATGACGCCAAGCACGCTCTCGCCTGGCTCGGCGAGAGGGAGGAGAAGATCATTCTCTTCGGCCACTCGTATGGCGGTCAACTGGCTATCAAACTCGCCCACGGCGATCAGGATCTGGTTACTGCTCTCGTGACCGAGGGAGCATTTACCTCGCACAACGACATCGCGACATGGACAACACCAGCCTGGGCACGGCCATTCACCAAGCTCGCAGTCCGGTCACCATGGAAGGCCAAAGACCTTATCGGCGCGATCAATGTCCCCAAACTCGTCGTCCACAGCGTGGATGATGAGATGGTGCCCTTCTGGATGGGGGAAAAGCTCTTTCAGCTTGCGGCTGAGCCGAAGCAGTTCTGGCAGACGACAGGTCCACATACCTGTAGCATCAACCGCTATGGTGACGAATACGTTCAGAGGATAAAAGACCTTCTTGGTGAGCCATCAGATGCGGCCCTCGTGAAATACTGAGCGAGTCGGTCATGAACGCAACAAAGACAGTATTCGCAGACGTCCTAGCATCCGGTCGCAAGATGCTGATCGATGGTGGTCTTTCAACGCAACTGGAAGCTCAAGGTTGTACTCTCAATAGTGATCTATGGACAGCAGAGCTGCTGCTGAGCCAGCCTCAGTCCATCGTCGACGCACATTTGGCCTATCTCCGAGCGGGTGCAGAGTGCATAATCACCGCAAGTTATCAGGCAAGCCTGAGAGGATTTGAAAGCCTGGGTATTTCCGAGCAGAAATTCGAACAATTTCTCAAAGACTCAGTAGATCTAGCACTTACTGCAACCGAAACATTTCTCCAGCAAGACCCAAAGATTGCTCGAACACCCATGGTTGCTGCCAGCATTGGTCCCTATGGTGCGGCCCTCGCAGATGGTTCAGAATACAGCGGAAAGTATGGAATCTCTGATGAAGAACTTGTGAATTTTCACAAACGCAGACTCACTGTTCTCGATCAAACTGACTGCCATATTCTAGCTTGCGAAACAATTCCTTGTATCCAGGAAGCCCGAGTTCTGCACGACCTGTTATTGAGTACCAGAACAGATGCTTGGGTTTGTGTTTCATGCAAAGACGGGAAGCATCTCAATGACGGTAGTTCGATAGCATCATTCGCTGAGATGTTTGCAGAACACCCGAAAGTTTTGGCGATTGGCATCAATTGCACAGCCCCGGAATACGTCGTTTCATTGATGCATGAAATCAAGCAATTTAATCATGCCTATATCATCGTTTATCCGAATCTAGGAGAAATGTATAATGCTCAAACAAAGAGCTGGTCTCTAAAGAATGATAACTACGCTACAACCTTCGAAGATTCTGCAATGAAATGGTTTGAAGAGGGCGCATCAATAGTAGGTGGTTGTTGTCGTGTAAACTCAGAGCATATCGATGCCATACATCAAAATATGGCACACAAATCCATTAAATAGCTTCGTTGACAGAATCGCGTTCTACCACTCTCTTTGCGCTGACCGTTGACTCACACTTCACACTCAGGTACCTGCCGGTTGTGAATCACTCTCTTCGGCGGTCCTTTGTTCCTGTGTTCTTAGAACGACGGCGACGGTCATGTTCGCCGTGACGTTCGCGGTGGTGATGAACATATCGGGAATCAGATCCAGCGCAATCAGTAGGCCGATGCCTTCGACCGGAAGATTGAGTGCGATATAGACCGGCGTCATGATAAACAATCCGCCACTCGGGACACCCGGCGAGTAAAAACTGAGGGCTGCAATCGCCGCGGTGATCACTACGATCTCTGCAGCACCGAGATCAATGCCGTAGAGCCTAGCAACGAAGAAGGTTCCAGTGATCCGTGCGATCGGCGATGCAAACTTGAAGAGCGCTGTAGCCACTGGCAACGCAATTCCGCTCACCCGTGGTTCGAGACCGAGTTCGTGCTCGGCGGCATCGAGCATCGCTGGCAGCGAGGCCAGCGAGGACCGAGTGCTGAACCCAACGGCCTGTGGTTTTACACAGGCCCGAGTGAATTGTCTTAGCGACACACCGCCAACCAAAGCAGCTATTGGATACAGTCCGAGCAGCGCAATAGTAATGAGTCCGCACGCAACCATAAGGAAGTTACCCATCGCACCGACGAGATCGATGCCTGTGTTTGCCGCGAGCGGCAACACCAGACAGAACACGCCGACAGGAGCAACGATGAGCAGCCAGTCCACGATCGCCAACATCGCTCTCGAGATCGCCGTAAAGAAATCAACCAGAGATGATCGATGCGGTCGTTCGAGCCGAGTTACCGCCAGAGCGAAGATGACTGAGAAAATGATCAGCGGCAGCATTGCGCCACTTGCGGCTGCCTGCACCGGATTGGAGGGAACGAGACCTACGATCCATTCACTGAAGGGAGGCAGCTCGACATTCGTCACCTCTGTTGCATCACGCAATGACGCGAAAGCACCAGTATCCAGAGGAGCCAGGGCTAACAGTGGCGGCGCTGCGATGGCTGTCAGAAGAGCGCCACCCGCGACCAGGACTACAAACCAAACGATTGCACGCCCACCGATGCGACCTGCATGAGACGGCGAACCGGCGCCGATGCCGGAAATCAGCAACGACACGACCAGAGGGATGACAGTCATCCGGATTCCGTTGACCCACAACGTGCCGACAGGCTCAATCACGGACACAACGGCAAACAGCGAGGGCCGTCCGACAGCCGCGACGATGACGCCTGCAATCAGGCCGGCAATCAGTGCAACAAGAACTCTCAGGGTCACGTTCACGAGGACTCCAGTCTACCCGCGACGGCCGGGGGTCCGCACGATGACAAGGCGCAGTCCTTGGCGCTCGAATGCGGCGCTAAAAACAGACGCCATCGCTGAGTGCCCTTCCTCAACATCAGTTCGTTCTATCGATTTCACGCCGCACGCCCGTGCGATCTCAGCAAAGCTCTGAACAGGTGTGCTGTCTCCCAACGCTGTAACTCCGGTGCAAGGATTCGGCTGCAGTCCCGATGTCATCGTCGAATTGTTATCCAAGACGACAATGAGAAAACCGCTGCCGTTATAGGCGGCGTTGCAGATCGCCGGGATTGCCGTATGAAAAAATGCGGAATCACCAAAAATAGCTACCGGCGTCTCGACGGCACCAGCCTTGAGCAGTCCATGGGCGACCGCGACAGCAGACCCCAAGGCGTACTTTGCGTGCAACCTCTCGCCGACAGTTACCAAACAACCCGGATCACCGACTATCACAAGTTCTCGATTCGCCTCCTGCGCGGCAACTTCGAGAGCATCCATGACATGATCATAACCACAGGCTCCACAAAACGTCTCACGACCGGGACGTTCAGCGTCTTCGTCGACCTCTAGGTATTCGTTTGGCGGTGAATACTCAGAGGCGAAGCCGGCAAGAGTCCTCTGAATCTGCCAACGAAAGAGCTCTCCTTCGCGGGGCACATCGCCGGTTGATTTGCCCCGAACCTTAGCCCGGCACCCGAAGTCGTAGCCGATGGCTTTGAGCTGGTTTTCAACAAACGGTTCGTTTTCTTCAAACACCAGGACCTCATCGTGAAACGCCAGAAAATCAGCGATTTGCCTTCGGGCTAGAGGAAAGAGCACCCCTAGTTTGAGCACACCGAACGGTCCTTTTTCCGGCTGTCCTATCACGTCAACGAGTTTGTCGTATGCGAAGCCAGCGGCGACAATCCCTCGCCTACCATTCCCCTCTGTTCTGTTGTAAGGGGCTGCATTGGACCACTCCTGGAGTCGCTCAACGGTTCTATGCAGAGCCCTGTGCTTGGCGACGGCGTTGCGCGGAACAGGAACGAAACGCCACGGAGTCAGTTCAGTACCGAGGCTAGGGAGAGGCTGCAAAGGCTCCGCCACTTCGACCTGTTCCTGCCTCTGTGTGAACGACCGGGTTTCGCGAATTACGACAACCGTGTTGAAGCGCTCTGAAAGTTCGAAAGCCTCGACCATCATCGCGTAGCCTTCCGCCGGAGTTGCCGGTTCCATCCATGGCATCTCGAGCATCTGCGCGAGGGGGCGGGTGTCCTGGTCGTTCTGCGACCCATAGCCGCCGGGATCATCACCCACCAGAATCACCAAGCCGCCATGAACAGGAGTGAGATTCGCCGCCATCAACGGATCGAGCGTCAGATTCATACCCACACTCTTGACGCAGACCAACGCTCGACGCCCAGCGATCGACGTTCCAAGACCAATCTCGATCGCGACCTTTTCGTTGGTCGACCACTCAACATAGTGACCACACTTCGCTGACATTCCAATCAAGGAATCAACGGTTCCCGAGCTTGGCGAGCCGGGATAGCTCGCGACAACACAAACTCCGGCAGCAACGGCTCCATGCGCCATGGCCTGATCACCATCCAGCTTTACTACCGGCATGGGAACCCCCTTCTTCTGCGGCAGTCTAGCGCGGTTGCTTGAAAAGCTCGGCTAGACTCGATCAATGGATCGTAAGCTCGGAATCGCTGTTGCCGTCGCTATCCTCATCGGGTGTGGGCTCTGGCTGCGCACATATTTCGCCCCCGAGAATGTCATCAAACGGACCTTCCTGAGCGCCGTCGCTTCATTCGAAAACGAAGAAATACTCGGTGCAACGACGATCATCGATCGTAGCTATCGCGACGAATACGGGCAGAGCTACGAATCGCTGGCCGGCTACATGCGCGTTCTCCACGAAACCTACGACGGTCTCGAGATGACCCTTGAACCTCCGCTCATTCAAGTTCAAGGCGATCAGGCGCGAATGAAGATCCAATTCGTCCTATGGGGTAGCGCTGAAGGACAGCGTGGCTTCATTCTCGGCAGTGTTCAGGCGCCTTGTAGCGCATTCCTCGAGTGGAAGAAGCAGACCCAAGGCTGGCGGATCGTCTCAACGATCGAACCCCGGATTCCAGAATTGCAGGACAGGATCGACCGAATGCGTCAGTCGAACTGAAGGCGCAACAACCCTGCATCGACCGACCACAGAAGGCAGGAGACAAAGGTAAGATATGAGAGTCAGTGTTTAAAACTCTGGGCATCAATCCCGAGGAGAGCTTCATGCCGCTTCAAGACTCTCGAACAGATGATCAGTGGTCGACTATGAAAGACTTGGCCGGAATCCTTGTCTTCAGTGTTGCGCTACTGCCAACCCTGCCAGTGGTTGCAGCTGATTTCCCGGCTATCAGCCACGCGGAGAAGGCACTCATAGAAGTCGAGGGCTATCTTGGTTGTCCGGCTGTCATACTGTTCCGCTCGGGAAGACTCGAGATGGAACCCGAGGGAAAGGGCAGCGGCTCGATTCTCCAGATCAAGGGGCGGATTAAGATCCTCACCGAGGAGGGTCAGCGCTACGGCAACCTCAAGTTGCATCACGCATTTGTCTCAGGATTCAGCGGCCGGACCACGCTTTCAGACGGAACCACTCAGGAGGTCGAAAAGGATCGAGTACTCGAGTGTCAACAAACACAACCGGGAAACAGCTGCACAACAGTCGTTTCGATGCCCGGAGTCGAAGTCGGCGCCATCATCGACTACCAGTACTCCGTCAAACACCCATCAATTCTGGAGTTCAAGCCGTGGTTATTTCAGGGTCGAGTTCCGACCCTGAAATCGAGGATCGCCTACGTCATTCCTGCCTACATCGGCGCCCACCCTTGGATCAGGGCGCCACAGGATTTGATAGACATCAAGACCGACCAACTGCCGTCTGGAAGAGTGGTTCAAGCAACCATGAGAAACATGCCGGACATACCCGACGAGCCACTTTCCTTTCCAATCGAAGATCTTTCCTCTCAGATCGTCATGCTACCGACCCATTACATCGTTGAGGATTCCGGATATCCCTTACTAGCAACGTGGGACTATGCAGCCGGAATGTTCTATGGCGACTATGATCGCTTCAAAAAAGGCAGGGCCACCAAAAAGAGAGCTCGCGCGCTGGTGAAAGGGAAGAGCGAGTCGGACAAAGCTCGAACACTGTTTCAGTGGGTTCGTGATTCGATCGAGTTGGAACCACGACTCGGAGTCGCAGTCCGTGCGAGCGCAACAGTCGATCAACTCATTCAAGATGGCCGAGGAACTCCAACTGAAAAGGCTCTTCTACTGCAAGCCATGCTCGATGCTGTGAAGATCGACGCCGATCCGGTGTGGGTCACCTACCGTTCGAGCGGGGTTGCTGATATGAGAACGCCGAATCCTGGTTGGTTCGATACGACGATCGTCAGAGCCATGATTAACGGATTGCCTGTATACCTCGACCCATCAGATAGGCGTTGCGGATTCTCTCATCTATCTCCTGAGCTGGAAGGGACACAGGCCCTCATTCTGGGTCGTCGATTGCCCCCGATGTTGGTGGATGCGGAGGTGATCGATGCATTCCAAGGCATTCGATTAGGTGGCAGTTTCGATGTCGGAAATGCAGGCGTCAGTACGCCCTACGGTCGGCCCGATGTTGCTCAGGGAGTCGACCCGGTGGCGAGAAGACTCGTCGGCGGAGAACAAGTCGCCCAGCTAGTGACCTTGCCGACTACACCCTTTCGGGCAAGCCGGCGGCATGCATCGATCGAGCTCGTCCTTGATCACGATGGCAGCGTCACCGGTAGTGGATCACTTGAGCTGACCGGCAACCAAGCATGGTTCAATATGACGCGCAAGGACAGCACCGAGCTGAACGCTCACTGGCAGGCTTGGCTGGAGGAAGCGCTCAGTACGTCAGAAGTGAACTTGACCGAAGCGACCGAAGATCCGGCCAACCGACGGATTCTCGTTTCTTGGAGACTGAAGCAACCGCTGAAGGATGTTGCCGCGAACGAAGTGAGCTTGCAGCTGAGCCGCCCGCTGGGACCAATCACACAGCCGTTTGACGCTTTGACACGCTACACGCCGGCGTTCCTTGAATTCACCAGTCGTGATGAGTTGGAGCTGAGCCTGGCGTGGTCTGAAGGATGGGTCCTTGACGTGGTGCCTGAGCAGTGGGAGCGCCAGGGTTTCGCAGGGGAAGCCATAGCCACTGTGAAACTCGACGAAGACAATCGCAATTTACAGTACACACGTCGAGTCGATTTCGCTAGTCAGGAATTCCCTGATTCCGATCAGTTGACTGATCTGGTTCTTCTTTATGACGAAGCTCAACAGCATGATGAACAGCTCCTGGTATTCATTCGACCATAATCTCAGCTGACTAGCCTCAACTCAATCTTGGGAATCACAGCGGAACCACAGCGCAAGGTGCTCGTATATCCTGAGACGAGCTTCAGGTCTATTGAACGCACCAGTGCGGAGAGAGGTCCAATCGGGCATGAGAGGAAGGTCCGTGGTGTCAAACAGGATGAGAATCGTGAGCGCCATTGCGACAGTGTCAATCTTGACGGCGCTGATATGTGTTGCAGCGTCTCCCGAGGAATTGGAACGACAAGCCGTTGAAGCGATGAAGGCAGGCAAATACGAGGAAGCAGCAAACCTCTACGAAGAGGCATTGACCAAGGGACCCGGCCAACCGAGAACCCTATACAACCTGGCCTGTTGTCATGCTCATGTGGGCGACTTGGAGCAAGCAGCGACGCGCCTCGAAGAAGCATGGGACGCAGGTTTCCTGGACCTGGAGCTCATCAACACGGATCCTGACCTCGAGGCCCTCCGTGCTTCGAGAAAGGGCCGCGCGCTCATTAAACGACTCAACTCAAAAGACAGCGAAATCAGACAGTTGATGGGCAGACCTGAGTTCTTCGACGCGCCCGTTCTCGGCGGAATGAGAATCGTGACCCCCATGCCGTTCGAGGAGAAGCAGAAGTACCCGCTTGTTGTGGCACTGCATGGGCATGGAGGAGACTCCGAGAACATGGTCGGCATCTTCAACAGAACGTCAACATCCCTTTCAGCAGTCATCTGTGCTCCGTATGGGCCACACCCCATACCTTTTGACAAGGGACACGGCTATTCATGGTATCCGGCGCCTTGGCTCTACAGAGAAGTGCTGAGAACCGGTGGCCCATTGAGCGATCGTCAGATTCGCCAGGAATCCTTCGAGGACCACGAGCAGGAGATCGGCATTCGGTACGTACTCGCAGCCATCGACGCGATGAAGGACCGCTATCCGATCGACGACAAGCGAATCTTCCTCCTGGGTCACTCAGAAGGTGGAGTGTTGGCTTACGGCCTCGCCATCAAACACCCAGATCTGTTCCGGGGATTGATCGTGGTCGGATCGCGACTCCGCGATCGCGACGCCACACCTGAGCTTCTGGCTGCCGCAGCGGGACGACTACAGGTCAGGATTTATCACTCGCACGAAGACGAGGCAATAGACTTCGCGCATGCCACTAAGGCGCACGAAGCCTTGTCAGCCAAGGGAGTCGACAGCAAGGTGGTCGTGTACCGCGGAGGACATAGCCTCACAGTCGAACTCGTGCGAGATGCAGCTCGTTGGATCACGGCCCGCGGGAAATCGAAAAAGCCAAACTAGGGTCCGTCCAACAAGAGGCAGCAGAACAGACTCAGAGAATCTCTCCCGGGAATCCCGTTGAGCCTCACAACTATCCGTTGGAGCGAACCAGCAACGCTCCTAAGCGTTACCTCGCAAGCCGCAGATTCTCAGCCGTCTGAGCCAGTGCAATCTGCTGTGGAAGATGCAGACCCTCAATCCAGACAATCCGCTGGTGTTCCAGCACTTTGCTGGCACGGCCAAGAGCTCGATTCAACTCTCCCAAAGTAGAGATACGCACCACTTCACCCCATGCACTGCCTTTCAACCGCTTGCTCTCCGGTGACCAAACAACAAGTGGAACTTGAAGGCTCGACAAATACTGACGAACTACAGCCGGTGAAAGTTGGCTGGCATCGTCAGGATCCTTGGAGACGATGAGGATGACCATCCGAGGATGGCCGAGACGGGTAGCCATGCGACCTGCAACGGCAACTGCATCAGTCAATCGCTGCGGTCCTTCGGGCAGACCTGCGAGTCGTAGCCGGTCAAGTAGCTCGATGAGATGTCCGTCCTCTTTGAAGAAGCGTCGAGTCGGCTTGAAGAGGGCATATTTCTGGTTGCCACTAGCTCCCCTCATTGGGATTGGCCACAAAAACTGAACGCTCTGTTCCTCTCCCAAAAGAGGTTCCGGGCGTGAGCCACTGAAGCTGCTGTAATTCCATCTATCAGGAAGTCGCGGTAGGAGCTTCGCGAGATCAAGCTCCACACCCCGGTCGACGACCATGAGCAGTTCACTCCTTTCCTGCTCGACCACCGCTACCGGTAACTCACGACCATCGCTGAGAAACCAGCCTTGAATGGCATCAACCGATGGCATTTTGCCCTTCTCAATCTCAACAGCCACCGCCGTAAGCTCGGCACGGACATTCGCGCCATAACCACCACCAAACAAAACCTCGGCCGTAGTCTGCCGCTGCTCAGGAAACTGGATTTCGGCCCGCAAGAGGTGGACAGTATCGAGGTCATGTGGCGGCAGTATGATCCGTTCCGGATCAGTGACCGCCAGCGGCATCCCGTCGAAGAAAGCCATCATGGAGATCGGCTCGACACCATAGATGTCCCGCCACACCAGCCGAGCCAGCCGCCGGCCACCCTCAAGCTCCTTACCGACCACCAACGTGGCTTCAGCCGGATCCCGCGGCAGGTTGATCCACTGCCGAGTTCTGATCAGCTCGTTTCCCTCGTCATCACGGGCAATCGCCACCAGCTCATGCGGTAGCAGCTCGGAACCGAGATCGCAGGTATAGCGCCAAGGTGGCGCTTCGAGCCGACCTACGGTTGCACCGTCGAGCACGATCTCGACCATCGCAACGCGGTCACCAGAAACAGCCAGTTCCACCGGCTGTTGTCCGACAACCAGACCCAGAAACATCGTAATGAACGCGATTGTGGCCATGCTATCTCCTTTCAGCCAGATGTACTGCCAGACGAAGCCGCCGCGAAGCGAATTCCGGCTTCTTCTGCGATTGATATCTGCGACGCTGTGTGCCCACCTTCGAGCCACACAACCCACTGTCTTTCGAGCCGACGGCCGAGATTCTTAACAGCATCATCTAGATTCTCAACGGCCCTTCCAAAGTCCGAATCGGTCCAGCCTGGATCGGTTTCGGACATTGGAATCCGATCTCTCCCAACCTGCTGCACTTCGCCCCAAAGGGACAGTGCACCATCATCAGAAACCGACCAAACTTCCAGTGGCACCTGCAACAGCCGCAGGAATTCTTGGACTTCATCAGACGTGTGCCGACCTCCGTCTTCGTGGTTCCCGTCGATCATCAGTATCACCGCCCGCCGGTGCTGCCGTTTGTAGGCAGCCAATCCAGCCAAAGCAACAGCATCCGCCAACCGAACCGGATGGCGTGCAGTTCCAGCTCGTTGCAGTGCCCCAAGAAAACCGTCACTCCGGTCCAGTGGCCATACAGCCGATTGGGGAAACAGATCTGAACCTATGGCCGAGCTAGAGCAGGGTGCGGCGAGTGGCGAGAAAAAGCTTAGGCTCGCCTGTGAAACTAGTTGTTCCCATGATCCCGGCTCCTCCAGTTCATTTTCCGACTGCTGCAACTCTGTTCGTTTGTCTTGCCAGGCGTCCATGAGATCGAATCGTTGCTGCGCATCGGGGTGACCTACCACCACTACTTCTACTGGTCCCTGCTCCACAGCTACTACGCGCAACGACTGTCCTTTCTTGTGAAACCAAGATTGCATTTCCTGTGCTTGTGGCTTCACACCGTCCGGGACAACAACAACGATCGCCGATAGGTCTGTGCGAACTTCGTCACCGAAGAGGCCACCAAAGGCTGCTTGCAGCGTCAACACTTCGGTGTCGGAAAAGGCAATCTCAGCTTTCATGAAATGGGACACGGCGCGATCGTGAGGAGGTATGGGTATGAGCCCACCGTCAGGCAGCTCGACCGGCTCACCATCGAAGGTAACCTCCATGCTCCTCGGATGACGCTGGCCGACGCTTTCCCAAAAAAGGTCCACTTCTTCGGGCCAACCATCGTCTCCTACCTCGAACCCCCAAGATGCCTTGGCCTGCGATTGTCCAACATTTATCATCTGGCTGACTCGGCTGAGTTCGCGACCTTCGGCATTTCGGGCGATCGCCGTCAGCTGATGTGGGCGCAGCACAGGTCCGAAGTCACATCTTAATTGCCAGGGCTCTGCGGTGAGTCGCTCGATGAGCTCACCATCAAGCACAACTTCAATTTCCGTGACCGGGCCTGCGACATTCATCTGCACCGTGTGCGAGCCAACCACCAATCCTAGAAGAACCGTCACAAAAACGATCATCCAGCGCCTCCTCTACGTAATTCGTTGCCTACACGAGCGTCCTCCCTCCGGTTCTCAGGAGTTGAGAGAGAAAGAGACAGCTCACAGCCTGCGTCAACACTGTCATAACAGTGAGTCAAGACTCGCGGTAGTGGGGCAGAAATCAAGTAGCCCAAGCTTGCCTGTCCATGTTGCTTATAGTGTACTATCTGCCAATTGTCCGGCGACAGTTCTTGGCCCCTTGTTTCCCCATAGCTTTTTCTGCGTGAAACTCTCAGGGCTGTATCGATTCGACCCACGACGGAACCACCGGTTCGCCCTTGAAAATCGAGCGGTCAAGTCCCTCGGTAATGGCCCAGCGATGGAGCCAGGTAATGCCTCCCCTACCGATCCATCCGTGAGTCGCGTTTTCGTAGGCCGGGTCTTCGAGTGCATTCTCGAGAGTGACCCACCGATAGCCCCGTTGCTCCAGAGCATCCAGCAACTGGTCCAACCAATCGGCGTTGAGCGCATAGGCATGAACCAAGAGAACATGGGGAATGGCTCGTCCCACAATGGCGAGGGATTGTGCTTCGTAGAATGTGACAACCTCCAACATGTATCGCACATAGTCAGTACCGATTCGCCTCATCAGTTCTTCGTCACCGGTGTTGTAAGCGTGGGCGTAGGCCCGACCATAGACCCATTCGCTGTTGTCGATGGTCACCGGGGCTACGATGTATCCACGCGCGCTCAGAAACGCTGCAGTCTCCTCAAGTACCTGCACACTCATTCCTGTGTGGAGGTAGGGGTGGCGAAACCACCGCAAGCGGCCTCCTGCGGCTGTGACCATAGACTTAGTGGCAGGTTCTCCGCGTACCACGTCGGCCATCCACTCCTCGCTCGACACCCGATGGAGATCCAGGTGGGCATACCCGTGATTGCCGAGTTCATGTCCGGCTGATAGCCATCGCTGAAGCAATGCGTGGCGACCCGCATCGACCTCGCCGTTGATCTCGAGCTTGTTCTGATTGACGAATCCCACAGCTGCGACGCCGTGATCTGCGAACGTAGAGAGCAAACCATCGGTGATGCGCTCCATCTGCTCGGCGGTATGCCAACTCGGCTGAGCCACCACCAGATCATCGATCGTGATTGCCATTCGTCGGTTAGTTGGTGATCCACGACCGGTCTCCTCAGCCATCGACAGAATCGGAGCAAGGACAAGCAGCAGAATGCCAAGTGATCGCATTTGCTTATCCTCGCATACTTAAAAAGACGTCCCAGAGGCGTTCGGCATCCACTTTGATGTCTTTAACCATCCCTCCCCTCTCAGGAGATCTCCCATTAACCAATCTTGGTTAGCAAACGTTCCACTCTTCGTCCGAGGGTCTGCATCTACCAGTTGCAGAGTGTTCTAAGGACCGATGCGCTCAAGAACAATGGCACGTCATCACCGTAACAAAGGCGCGTCTTCACCGTTCCTAGAGTGACAGGCGCGCGTCTCTACGCGAAAGGAATCTCGATGAAAGCCAAGATCGCGTGGTCACTCTTCAGAACCCTGGTGCTGTTCGTCCTCCTCTTCCTGGCCACACGCTGGCTCACGAACCCCTATCCACCCGCGTTTGAAACGTTCGATTCAACACCTTATGGGCTCGGCAACTCGTCCGAAGACGTCAGGGCCGAGATCATCGACCGGTTGAGGCTCTTCCAAGAGGGTTACTCTGCTCGCGACTCAGCCGCGGTTGAGGAATTCGCCGACACACTGCTGTCCTCCGACAACACACTGATTCTCGGCACGATGCCAAGGGAGATCTACGTCGGCCACGAGGCCGCAACGACCTTGATCCGCGACGACTGGGAGTTCTGGGGAGACTGCACCTTCCTGATCGACCAGGCGCACGTGTCAAATCAGGGCGACGTCGCCTGGATAGCCACCGTCGGCTACGTGGAATTCGACATTTCTCGTTTCTTGGTACTGCCTCTGAGGTTGACAGGCACCCTGGTGAACGAGGACGGCGCTTGGCGCTTCCAAGTCATCCAGTACCAATTCGACCTTGATCTTCGCTTCAGCCTACTGCTCGTGGTTCTCCTTGGCTTGCTCACCTGCGTCAGCCTCATCGCCATACCGATCCAGGCGCTGCTGATCATCAGGAAACAGCGGATCAAGACGTCCCAATAGGCGAGACAGTGGAGTCATCCTTTCGCCGGATGTACAGGGTTTTGTGCGCCCGTGCGACGACTTCGCCATCGCAGTCGGCGATGTCAATCGTGTAACAGGGAAGGTATCTGTCGCCATCAGCGGTTCGCTCTTGAATCTCGGCGATCATATCGTCGGCAACCTGGAAGTTGGCAATCACAGTTCCACGCCCAGGCTTCTTAAACTCGATCGAGGACTCCTTGTCCCACACAATGTACTCACGTCCAAGGACTTGCATCAACATCAGCATGTAGAACGGATCGATCATTGCGTAGAGGTTGCCACCAAAGTGGGTCCCCACATAGTTTCGGTTGTAGAACCGCAGTTTCATCCGAACCCTGAGGTCTCAGTAGTCTCTGCCAATGTGGGTGACGCGGATTCCAGCACCGAGGAAGGGCGGGTATAGGTTTACCAGGGTTTTGAAGAAGAACGGCCTCATGATCCTTCCATCACTATCGCCTCTCAGATCAGCAAATCCTTCGCACATTTGATGCGACGGTTGTTGGACTCAACAGTGATATCGCCACCCCCTGGCTGAAGAAAGCTCTGCCTCAAGTACGGATGCATTTCGCTGCGCAAATGTGCGCGCATGTCATGTCCGATGCGCCGCTCACGTTCCGCCCGCAGCGCTTCGACATTTATAGGAGCGACAACGACTTTCTCGCCGGCACCGGGATCGGCCTGCGCAAGCACTCGACCATCGAAGTCGACGACCATGCTGCCCCCAGGCCAACTGAACGGCGGATAGTGCGCGAGACTCGCACCCTGATTCGAGGCGACAACATACGCCGTGTTCTCCATCGCTCGAGTGCGATTGATCATCGTCCACCAATCCATCGGCTCGGCCATACCCCAAGGGTCCATGTAGGCCGAGACCCGCACGATGATTTCGGCACCGTTGAATGCGATCTGACGAATGGTCTCAGGAAACAGCCAGTCATAACAGATCGCCACGCCGATCTTGCCGATCTGTGTATCTACAACCGGAAACGGATCCTCGTCGTAGTCAGCAACGTCATGAGGCGACGCATGCACCTCCCACGGGATCCAAGGGTTTACCTTGCGATACTTGCTTTCAACACCCTCAGGACCCACAAGAACGGTTGTGTTGAACAAGAACTCAGGATACTTCTGGTCACACTCGATGAAAGTACCACTCTGGATCCAACAGCCGTACTGCTTTGCGAGCCGCGCATATCTCTCGGTGTGCTCGTTGGGCACCGGCACAGCGAGCTTCTCCCGTAGCTCCGGGATGGTCTGATACACCGGCACGGAGTGTGCAAACTCTGGAAATACAAACAGCCGAACATCGAAAAAGGGTTCGTAGCCGACAATCGTCTGTTCGACGATCTCACACATGCGGGCTGTGCGCGACGCGATCTCAGATCGATCGTTCGGCGCGGGAAAGTCAGTCTGACAAGCCGCAGCATAATAAATGTCCAATAGCCCCCCAAGAGAGTCAGCGTTTCTCATCGTTGAGACATTTAAACATGCCCAGCGGGACTAGTCGGCCCTCATAGCGGCGGAACTGTCGTCGTCCACTTCTGGGTGTCCCCCGATTCAAAGCCATCGGCAAAGATCCCCTCTGCACGAAACTCATGCGCGCCAATGTCCCACTCAGATCCCTGTGGCCGTGCTACCCCTTCAAAGTCTTTTCGCAGATCCACTCCATAAAGACTGGAGTAAAGCGTACACAGCACTTCGATTCGGCTTGCGCTGCCTTGGTCTATCGCCGGGCTGTCTTCTTCGACTTTAAAGTCACGCGCTGCGGCGGCGGCAAACAGTGGATTTCCATCAACACAATCGACGCAGGTCTCCACTTCACCATTCTGCCAAAAGAGGTTGTTCCTGACGTCACTGCCCCCGGTAATGACGTTGGTGTCTGTATAGGCAACGATGTTGTTGGCGATAGTCTTACTGCCACCACCCGCTTCGATACCTCTGCCGCAGCTATAGACGACATTCCCGATCACATCGCCGGTGCCTCCGTTGATGACCGCGCCTTCGAGGTCGTGCAGAAGGTTGCCGATGATATACGGCGGATCTTCAGCACCGTACGCACCGATGCCGTATTTGCTGTCGAAGATTCTGTTGAACAGAATCCAGATATTGTCTTGAGCCCCTTCGTCATTAACTCGGACTGCATCACCATTTGATGCAGGGACTATCACATCATAGCCATACATTTCGTTCTGAGAGACAATGACATTCGTCGATCCTTTAATGTCTATTGCATTCTCTATATCGTGATGGAATACATTCCTTCCTACAAATATTCTGTCGGCACTTGGCGGATCGTAAGGAATTGAATCTCTGTCAAGAATATGGACACCATCTTCACCATTCTCGTAGATATGACTGTCTACTATCCACACATTCTGAGTTGCGTCATCTATCATGAAGGCGCAATATGTCTCACTCGAAGCAGGATAGACTCCGCAATCGTGAACTTCGTTATCGTAAAACACGATGTGCTCTTTGAGATCACCAGGTTCATACGTCGCCTTGTGAGTCCATAGATAAACTCCAGGATTTGTCTCGTTACCATCGATTTCACAATGTCTGAAAGAGATATGAGATGTATCATGGCCAACTTGAATTCGAACACCTGTAAAGACGGCATGTTCTACTATCAGGTAATTTGAGTGCATGACATTGTAGCTGCCGCCGGCCATGCTATTCACACTGAATTTGTTTGATTTACTTGTACCTCGAACAAAGATGGGTTTATTCACCGTACCAACAACATCCCTTAGAGAGATTTCGTACGGACCATTGTGAATTTCGACAACACTTCCCTCTGTCAATGAATCCGGAAAAGTAGCTCGAGGAATCGCATCTGTTCCAAATGTATTACCGACATCTGTAGCCTGTGGATGAGAACTATTTACATAATGTGTGTACGGTCCATTACCAGCATCTCTATATGGTTCTAATCCAGATCCAAAATCATAGTGTTGATCCTCATACATCGTGTGGTTTTCAACGATGCCGAACTGCGGCAGAGGAATGCCGATTGGTGGAGACCACTGCTCGAAATGGGCGACGACATTCTTGTCACTATCCATTGTCATCTCGTTCATCAGCCGCTTCCCCGAGGCATCACCACCCCAGTGAGAGAAGCTAAATCCCGTGTCCGGCTGTGGAATGAGTCGTACGATCTCACCCGGGTCGTAATCGGCCTTTTGAGGATAGGCCCTCACGTCTCCATGATCTGCAACTAGATCTAGCGTGTAAGCCCATGGAGTGGCGGCGACTAAGGTCGCCAAGGATCCGCACATCAAGAGTTGTCTGATCTTCATTTCGCACCCTTCGCAGGATACTCCAAGCATTCAGTTGCCTCGGACTACTATCAGGCTACTCTAATCCGGCCGTGGTTCCCTAGTGAGCTACATATGCGGCGAACCTCAAGGTCGCAGCGATTGTGAGGCAGCTCACCCAGAACACGCTTTGGGAATCAAATGGATCGCGGAAACTGGGCCAGACTCACCCCAATTGCGTTCTCAATAGAAGGATCGGCGGGCCAATAACAACCTATATTAAGGACTCGAGTTCGAAAAAGGGGTGGTAAGAGATGCGGATCAGACTATCAGCCGTTGTTGTCCTTGCTCTTTCCGGAATGATTGCAGGCCTCCAATCGTGCTCATTCAACAGCCAGTCAGCATTGGACTCCTCGGCGGCTCAACCGATTTCCAATACAGCCTCCAGGCTGGAAACGTCGATGATCGATGCCGAGTACGAACCTACTCCTCAGGGGGCATCACGCCACAATGCCCAGGCGTCCTCCGACTTTTTCTATCAGCAGCGGTTCACTCCCGAGCAGGAGGATTATCCCTTCCATCACCTTCGGACTGTACTCCGTGATGTTGAGGACCGTGAGCAACGTCTCCGCCAAATGAACACTCCAATTGGGGGTGTCGGCGGAATCAGAAATTGGACCGAACTGGGCCCTGGCAACATCGGTGGACGAACCCGAGCCCTGGCCATCGATCCCACGACACCAGACACAATGTACGCGGGTGGCGTTGCCGGAGGTATATGGAAATCGACGGACGCGGGCGCCCACTGGTATGCCGTTGATGATTCGATGATCAACCTTGCCATTTCTACGATTGTCATCAATCCCGCCGACCCTCGGATCATCTACGCAGGCACCGGCGAGGGATACTACTGGGGTGGGATGGTACGCGGGCTTGGCATCTTCAAATCGACTGATGCAGGCGCAACATGGAACCAGCTTGAGGGCACCATCGATGGAGTCCCGGACGGGGCCTTTGACTGGGTCAATGACATCGTTATCAGTCCCAATGATTCGGAGAGATTGTACGCGGCAACCCGATACGGTGTCTGGCGAAGCCCGGATGCGGGTGAGAGCTGGACGGTTGTTCTCGGCAACCCGGACTATCTCCAGGCGGAACAGTCGTCGAGAGGATGCACGCTTGGCAGTACTGAGCTGGCAATCCGCACAGATTCAAACCCTGATGTTGTGTTCGCTGCCTTCGGGAGCACTCAACAGGATGGCCTCTACCGTACTCATGACGGTGGAGACACATGGCAGAGAATGCAGGTAACGAACGCAGCCGGCCAAGGCCGCATGGCACTCGCGATTGCCCCCAGCAACAACAACATCATGTACGTTTCCATGGCACAGAACTACCTAGGCGAGTGGGGCAAGCTTCTGAATGTATTTCGAACCGACGATGGCGGTGACACTTGGGAGGCGAGAGTCGACCTCCAGAGTGAGACGGGCCCCTGGCTCCTCAGCAATCTTCAAATAGCCGTAGACTGCTATGACTACCCCCTTTACCACCAAGGCTGGTATGACAATGTCGTGGCTGTCGATCCGGCTGACCCGGAAATAGTGTGGGTGGGCGGAGTATTCCTGCTCCGTTCAGACGATGGCGGGCTAACCTTCCTACTCGGAGACGGTCGGGTGCTCAACGCTCAGCCCGGAGGAGACGTCTCACTGCATGTTGATCATCATGCTTTGGTGTTCCATCCAGACTACGACGGTGTAGACAACCAAATCATGTTCTCAGCAAACGATGGCGGCATAGCTCGTACAGATCGAGCCCGTGCCAGGACCACACCTGACGCGTGTACTCTCAATAGCTTTGTGACCTGGCGGGAACTCAACCATGGCTACGCTGTGACCCAGTTCTACCATGGTGACAGCGCTAAGGATCGCGATTGGTTTGTTGGCGGCACCCAGGACAACGGGACCAACAGGGTTGTGAGAACGGATGCTCCCACATCCTGGAGAATGATCTACTGGGGCGATGGTGGATATGTGGCAATTAATCCCACCAACAGCCTGGAAATGTATGTCGAGATCCAAGGATTTCCCGAGATGCTCAAGTCAACCAACGGAGGCAATAGCTTCTCTCCTTGCATCAACGGAATAACAGACACTGATGGACTCTTCATCTCTCCGTTTGCCATGGATCAGTCGGACCCCAGTTGCCTTTGGACGGGCGGCACTCGCCCATGGAGAACCGTCGACGGCGCCGAATCGTGGGATCCGGTGGGACGCGCGACATCTAGGTATGGTCAGATTTCGGCCATCGCCATCGCACCTACGGACAGCGACACCGTCTATCTTGGATACAGCACCGGCGGTATCTCCAGAACCTCAAATGGGCGCAGTGAGTCACCAACCTGGGAGTTCTCGTCGTCCAGCCTACCGAGCGCCTGGGTGAGTTCAATTGCAGTGGATCCAACGAACCCGAATATTGCCTACTGCACGATTTCCACCTTTGGACATCCCCACGTATTCAGGACTTTGGATGGTGGTGATAGCTGGCACCCACTCAATGGTATCGGGGTTGATTGGATGCCCGACATCCCAGCCCATTGGATTGCGATCAGGCCCAGCAATCCCCGGCAGCTCTACGTGGCCACCGAACTCGGCATCTTCGCCAGCGACGATGGAGGTGATCACTGGTTCCCGGCCAACTTCGGCTTCCCCCACACCGTAGTAGAGTCCCTCGATTTCAAAGATGACGACACCCTCGTCGCATTCACCCATGGTCGAGGAGTATTCCTTGCAGAACTCACGGATCCGATGGCACGACGCCCAGGCCGGAAGAAGGGCAGAGCCCCACGAAGCCCATAGCCTCACCAGCAATCCTCTAGTAACCATCGCCCGCGGATTCCCCTCTACGTCCCAGGCTATACTCGAATGTGAGTCTCCAACGCGGATGGAGGATTATGATTCGAAGGCTCCTCGCTCTGGCGATCGGTGTCACTGTGGGCTGCACTCCGGCGCCCGCCCTTGAAGAGTCCGTCCGTTTGGTCTATCAGCACCCTATGGTGAGCCTCGATCCGCATGCTCACAACGACGGAGTCACCGGCGCAGTACTGTCGGGCGTCTACGAGGGTCTAGTCACCTTGTCGTTCGGAACAGGTGTCGAGCCAGGGCTCGCGGAGCGATGGTCAACCCCAACCGACACAACATGGCAGTTCCGGATTCGAGAGGGCGTGCGCTTCCACGACGGGAGTGAGTTGTTCGTCGATGACGTGGTGGAATCCATTCGACGGGCCCGATTCGGTTCATCCTCCACGCTCGCCACCTACATGCTGGATCTCGAAGACGTGCGAGTGGTCGAGGAAGAAGAACGAATGGTCGAGGTCACGACCTCGGCGCCGTTTCCACTCCTTCTTACTCGTCTGGCAATGGTTGCCATCGTACCCTCGGTCTTCGACTCGACCCACCCGATAGGCACAGGACCATTCCTGTGGCAGTCTGGAACAGTCGCCGGGCCTGTGACGTTGCAACGCTGGGATGACTACTGGGGTGCATCCCCGGCAGCCGATCAAGTCGTAATTCGCTTCGTGGAGAACGAAGCCGATCTGCTTGATCTCATGGAGCGTGACGAAGTGGATGTCATGGCACGGATCACCGGCGAGTTCCTGCACCGTAACCCCGTCGAACACTCGTGGCAAGTGGTCTCCAATCCATCGGTCGAGACGACAATCCTAGGCCTCAACGCGTCCCAGTGGCCGCTGTCCGACCGACGCGTCCGTCTGGCGATCGATCTGGCAATAGACCGCCAGACCATTCTTCAAACCGCTGGCATTGAAGAGTTCGCCGAACCGGCCTGGCAGCTGGTGCCGCCAGGAGTGTTCGGTTATGCGCCGGATGCCGACCGACACTCGCCGGACATCTCGCAAGGCAAGGCCCTTCTGAGCGAAGCAGGCGTACCTCCGGGGACACCACTTCGGATTGACTTCTCCACCACCAACATCGAGGCTGAATCCGCCCTAACCGATGCGCTTGAGGAACTCGGTTTCGAGGTTGTGCCCGAGGTACTGCCCTATCAAAAGTACTACGACAGGCTGCGAGCGGGGGACACCGAACTCTATGTCTTCGGCTGGAACTTCAGCCAGCTCCACGCCTCCGAATTCCTCGATGCGGTAATCCACTCCCGAGACCCTGGGCAACGGCACGGAAAACTCAACGGAGCCATGTTCAGCGACGCAAAGATAGACACCTGGATCGAGACAGCTGCACGCGAAGCCGATTCAAAAGAACAGTTTCTCCTGCTTCGCAGATCACTCGAGCGGGTAGCGGAGGAGCGCCCCTATCTTCCGCTCTACCATCGCAGTCGGTTAACGCTGACACGCGATTCATTTGTCGTTGCTTCTCATTCGGTGCGCTGGGTCTCGCCGCAGGACATCAGGTTCGTTTCAGCACCGTAATAGCCCCACGCCAACCAGGACTGACAAAGGTGATTCACCACAACGTATTTGATTCTTCAGCCTCCGAACTCCGAGGCACACTCAACCTTCCGACTTCAGCGCCAACAGGGCTGTTGGGTTCCTTCGTTTGCCTTCGGGGAGGTCGAGCTGACGCAAACCGGCAGCACGGCAGAACTTCATCTCGGCCTCGAACTGCTCCGGCTTGACATGGCCTTTCGGCTCGACGACCAACATCCGTCCGTCGGGTTTGAGCATTCTCACGGCCTGAGCCAGAAAGCCCGGGACATCGTCAGACTCATGCAGGACATGGATGACAGTTACGAGGTCGAACCTGCCCTCCGAGTCTGCTAGCCCCAAGTCTCTGGGCTCGCAGGCGTGAACCTCGATACGATCTGCAAGGCCGGCCTTGTGTGCTCGACGCTGAAGTCGTGTAATGGCGCGAGGTTCTACATCGACACAGACAACTCGGCCCTCGGAACCCACCAATTGCGCCAAGGGCAAGCTGAAGTAGCCGAATCCGCAGCCCGGCTCAAGAACCTTCATACCCGGTTGAACAAACGGTTTCAG
>JAAESQ010000722.1 GCA_024229275.1 bacterium
AGCTTTCGCGCCTCTTCTCGAACCGTCTCATAGACCCTGCGGTGGAGTTCATGTTCGCCATGCGAAAAGTTCAGCCGAACAACATCCATCCCTGCAGTCATCAGCTGGCGAATCACTTCAGCTGAATCGCTCGCCGGTCCGAGCGTGGCGACAATTTTGACTCGCTGCATTCGCTCCTCCATACGCCTCTGCTGAACAGTCAGCCGGATTCGAAGGAGCCATCATACCGTTTCAGCCTGCGACCGGCATTTGAGGTCCGCCGCGTGGCGTCTGCATGCAGCCGAACAAGGTCTGGCAGAAATACTTGTATCCTGGATCAACCAACGAGAACGACAACAGAGAGGCTTCTCTGCGGAGGAAGGATCGCAACCATGACAAAACGGATCACATTCATTGTAGCGAATCCCAGGGAAGTACTGATTCTGCTATTGATCTGCTTCTTCACGGCGAGTTGCACGAGCACGGCCCCGACCGAGAGTCGTTTGATGAAAGAATCCCCGAACGTTACGGTTTCGGCACCCGAACTGCGAGTAAAAGTGCGCGCGCTCGCGCCGAGGTTTTCTGGAATCATCGAGACTGCAGCAGATCAGATCATGCGCCAAACAAACGATCCAGAGCACCACAGCCTGGCCCTGAGATGGAAAGTGACTGGCGTACCATCGATACAGGCGGCCCTGTTTCAACCGGATCCACTCGCCGCAGTGATGGACACCTGGACCCTGATCGTTCAAACACGGTTTTACCTCGAGGAGGGTCCGGGGACTCAGATTCCACCGGAAGCCCGCAAGATCGGACTCTCCGCCGCGCTCCTCCTTGAAAAGGAGATCATTGAGTTCGCGGTTTCGATTTCGACCCCGGAGGTCGCAGCCGCTTTCCACCAACGTGTCGTAAAGTGGGCCCGAAAGCACCCGGTCGAGAATTTCTCCACCCGACAGTCCCCTGCCGGTGACCTCGCCCACCTCACCGCAGGCAGCCAGATGAGTGCCTTCAAAGCCGTCGGCAACATGACCGAAACGATGGACGACCTCATCGCTCGCGTTGATCTTTACAACCAGTACCTGCCCAAACAGGCACGCTGGCAGGCCGAACTCCTCATGGTGCAGGGTCTGTACTACTCCGGAATCCGCGATTCGCTTGAAGACGTGGCTGCAATTCCACAGGGAATAGAAGGAATCTCAGAGAAGATCAGCGCCGAGCGCGACTTCGTGCTCAGCCAACTGATCGGAGAGAAGGACTCAACTCTGGAATGGATCCAAGGGGAACGACTCGATGTACAGGACTTCATTGTTCGCGAAAGACTCGCGGTGATGGATATCTTGGCTCAAGAGCGAGGGATTCTCTTGGCTACTGTCGAGCAAGAGCGTCTTGCGGTGTTCGACGCCGTTCACCAGGAGAGAATTGCCGCTCTGCAGGATGTCGAGCGGATGTCGAATGAGTTACTGACCGATCCCGTCAAGGGCCTTATCGACTATGCATTTGTTCGTGCTGCGCAGCTGCTCGGCGGCGTCCTACTGACGGCGGCGTTG
>JAAESQ010000723.1 GCA_024229275.1 bacterium
GACGGCTTCGGGTCGAGATGACCTTATTGACCGGCACAGGACGAGCGTACGTCAGCAGGGACGGAAGACGTAGGCCGAGATAGACGACCACGCCGGTGTGCAAGATCCTGGAATTGCTCGCGTTTCGCCTTGCCTGAGTTTTGGCACAGAACGGCATTCGCGTGGATACGGCAGCGGAAGGCAGATTGACGCGTGGGGCTGGCACCGCGGAAGAGAGTTCTCCCTAGTATGCTGTGTGAGTCGTACAATCATTCGAATCCATTCGAACCGGGAGGGAAATCATGGTCAAGCTCGTCTATTGCCTGCGTAAGCGCGCCGACATTTCCTCGGAAGAGCTGTATCGCTACTGGCTGAACGATCACGGACCGCTGGTACGAAAGTTCGCAGAAGCGATCAAGGCGAAGAAGTACGTCCAGAGTCACACCGTTGCGCCGGATATGAACCAGGCGTTCCGCGAAGGCCGCGGGCTGGCCGAGCCCTACGACGGAATCACGGAAGTCTGGTGGGAGGATCTCGAAAACCTGAAGGCGGGCATGGAGTCGGAAGCCGGACGCGAGGCGCACCAGGCGCTGATGGAAGACGAGGCGAAGTTCGTCGACTTCAGCCAGACGCGGGTGTTCATGACCGAAGAACATACGATCTTCGATCTGTAGCCTTTGCTAGCTGCACAGCAGTTTTCGGAGGATGTCGCAGTTCGCAAGATAGCCTGCCAGTCTCTCGGCGTAGCCTTTGCTGTCTCTTTTCCCTGTTTACCAGAAAAGCCTCACTTGTGGTGACAAGTGAGTGCTTTTTCTTTTTATTTGAGA
>JAAESQ010000724.1 GCA_024229275.1 bacterium
AAGGGTTCGATCTCCGAGCAGCATCCGCTGTGCCTCGGCATGATGGGCATGCACGGAACGGCGGAGGCCAATCAGGCGATCCAGGATGCTGATCTGCTGATCGCACTCGGCATGCGTTTCGACGACCGGGTGACTGGGAATCCGGCGACCTATGCAACCGGAGCGCGCAAGATTCACGTCGACATCGACGCGGCCGAGATTGGCAAGAACGTACAGGTAGATGTTGGCATCGTTGGCGATGCTCGAAACGTTCTCGATCAGTTGCTCGACAACCTCGAGGTGAAAGATCACGCTCCGTGGTTGGAACAGATCCGCAGCTGGAAGGAAGACTCGCGATCGCGTGATCTCGTCAATCAGGGGGTCCAGGCTAATCTGACCGCGCCTGAGGTGCTGCACGATCTGTGGCGATGGACCGAGGGCGAGGCCACCACGGTCACCGACGTCGGACAGCATCAGATGTGGGAGGCGCAGTACTACTTGCACAGCCGCCCCCATACCCACATCACGAGTGGTGGTATGGGGACGATGGGTTTCGGTCTTCCGGCTGCCATTGGAGCGAAGCTCGCCAAACCCGATGAAGAAGTCTGGGCAATCGTCGGAGACGGCGGATTTCAGATGACACTGGCCGAGCTGGCAACGGCTCGTCAGGAAAAGGTGGAAGTCAAGATCGCCATCATCAACAACGGCTATCTCGGCATGGTGCGTCAGTGGCAGGAGATGTTTTATGAGCGGCGCTACAACGCAACGCCGATGTTGAGTCCGGACTTCTGTCGTCTCGCATCGAGTTACGGCATCCCGTCTGTCCGAGTGGAGCACCGGGATCAGATTAAAGCGGCAGTGGCAGATGCACAGGCGCATCGCGGGGGACCGTTCTTAGTCGAGTTCGTGGTCGAGGCCCTCGACGCTGTGTATCCGATGGTGCCGCCAGGCGCCGATCTGCATCGAATGATCCGACGACCGAAACAGTCGTGAACTGAGAATTGGGAGGAAACAATGGACCAGAAGAAGCGCACTTTGACTGCCCTGGTGATGAATCGTCCCGGAGTGTTGAACCGAGTCGTCAGTCTTTTCCGTCGCATCGGCCTGAATCTCGACAGTCTGTCGGTTGGGCGCACCGAGCGACCGGATGTATCTCGCATGACACTGGTTATTGACGGTACCGAAGCGGAGGCTCGACGAGTTGGCCATGAACTCCGCAAATTGATCGATTTGCTTGAAGTGGCTCTACTTGACGGCAAGCCGCACGTTTCGCGTGACCTGGCGCTGATAAAGGTTGCGGTCACACCGAGCAACCGTGCTGAGGTGCTCGAGCTGTGCAATCTGTTTCGCGGCAAGATAGTCGACGTTGCTCAGACCACGGTGACGATCGAGGCTACAGGGGATGAGTCGAAGATCGAGGGTCTCGTCGATCTCCTGCATCCGTTCGGCATCGTCGAGATGGCGCGCACCGGTCTGGTCGCGCTTGGTCGAGCAGACCACGTTCTCGACGTCAATCTGACTGCTGTACAACCAACTGAGATGGTCGTAGCCCAGCGTGGCGCGGCCTAAAGAGAAGAGGACTGAACAATGGCAAAGCTGTACTACGACAAGGACGCCGACCTGGATCTGCTCGCGGGCAGAACTGTGGCCATCATTGGATATGGAAGTCAGGGGCATGCGCACGCCTTGAACCTCAAGGACTCGGGGGTCGATGTTGTTGTCGGCCTGCATGCCGGAAGCGCGAGCAGAGCAAAGGCTGAGGCCGAGGGACTTCGAGTTCATACGGTGGCGGATGCTGTGAAGCAGGCCCAGATAGTCATGGTGCTGACGCCCGACACCAGCCAGGCTGAGATCTATCGCGCCGAGATTCAACCAAATCTGAGCAGTGGCGACACCCTGATGTTTGCGCACGGATTCAACATCCGTTTCGGTGAGATCGCACCGCCGGCGGATATCGATGTCAGCATGGTCGCGCCAAAGGCGCCAGGCCACCGCGTGCGAGAGGTCTACGCCGAGGGCGCAGGCACCCCTGCGTTGGTCGCGGTCGAGCAAGACGCGAGCGGAAATGCCAAAGCCACGGCGCTGGCCTACGCCAAGGGCTTGGGCTGCACTCGAGCTGGCGTACTCGAGACTAGCTTTGCTGAGGAGACCGAAACGGATCTGTTTGGTGAGCAAGCTGTGCTGTGTGGAGGCGTGACAGCGCTGATCCGCTCAGGATTCGAGACCCTTGTCAGCGCCGGGTATCAGCCCGAGGTCGCGTACTTCGAGTGTCTGCATGAACTCAAGCTCATTGTCGACCTGATCTATCGCGGTGGCCTGGGCTGCATGTGGGACAGCGTCTCGGACACAGCCGAGCATGGTGGTTACGAAGGTGGCGATCGACTGATTGACGCCAAAGTTCGCGCTGAGATGGGCGAAATGCTCGCTGAGATCCGCAACGGTTCTTATGCCAAGCGTTGGATCGACGAGAACGCTAAGGGGCGTCAGAAATTCGATGGAAGGCGCCGTGAAGAGAAGCAACACCAGATCGAGGATGTCGGGCAGGGCCTGCGCGCCATGATGTCGTTCCTCGAGAAGAAAGGGGATCAATTGCAGGCGTAGCCGCGCCGGGCAGTTGCTGAGGAGGAGAGCGATGAACAGGGACGGAACGAAATCAGATGTGGCAGACTACGTGACCGGGACGACAGGCGATTCAACGCGGCGACGGGCCTCCGGTCCGCGCTTCGTGAACAACACATTTCGTAGCACTGCTTTGGGCTGCGAGGGGGAGCCGGTGCTCGCGCCGAATGACAACGACGAAGTTTCCGATCGATCCCAAGTGGATGCTACCCAGCAGGAAGCTCCCCCGACGGTCGAGACCGAGCCGAAACGAACGAAAAATGACGAGACCATCGATCGCATGTTGATGCGGTTGGGTGGCAACGGGTTCTAGGGAGAGGCGATGACTGAACAGCCCCGAACGCTCTTCAACAAGATCTGGGACGCCCACCGTGTCAACGACACCAACGAGGCGGGCGTCCCGGACACCTTGTATATCGATTTACATCTGCTGCACGAAGTGACTTCGCCCCAAGCCTTCGAAACCCTGCGTCAAAGGGGCTTGCCGGTGCATCGACCGGATCAGTGTTTGGCGACGATGGATCACTCGATTCCGACCACGCCGCCCGATGCCAACGGCAAATACGTGATCAACGATCCAGATGCCGCTGCACAGCTCAGTCAACTCGAACAAAACTGCAGCGAGTTCGGTGTGCCGCTGCACGCGTTGGGGAGTGAACACCAAGGCATTGTGCACGTCATTGCACCTGAGCTTGGCTGTTCCCAGCCAGGAATGACGATTGTGTGTGGAGATAGCCACACCAGTACGCATGGCGCGTTCGGCGCTCTGGCTTTTGGAATCGGTACAGGTCAAGTAGGACACGTGCTGGCGACCCAGTGTCTGCTCGCAAATCGCCCCAAGACCTTCGAAATCCGACTTGACGGGGCTTTGCGGGAGGGCGTGAGTGCCAAGGATGTGATTCTTGCCGTCATTGCGGAGATCGGCACCGAGGGCGGCACGGGCTATGTTTTAGAGTACACCGGAAGCACGGTTCGCGGCCTCGATATGGAAGAGCGTATGACGATCTGCAACATGTC
>JAAESQ010000725.1 GCA_024229275.1 bacterium
CGGTCGACACCGTGAATTCTCCAGGCCAGCATTTCATCGGCGTCAAGCTCGTAACCAAGCGCCCTGATTTCGTCGATCTCATCTACGGTTACGCCATGAATCCTCATCGCCAAGAATTCATCGAGCTCCGTGTTCTCGTATCCCCGTGAAGTGATACCACGAATGTAGTCTGGCGAAACACCATGGATACCGATGGCGATTAGCGTGTCTCCGTCGAGCTCTTCTCCGTAGCCGAGCCGATCAATCTCCGAGACGTAGTCGAGGTCTATGTCCATAGTCGCAAGGACGAACATCTCGTGTGAGCCGTATCCGTCAATGTCGTACCTTTTCAGCTGTTCCAGGAATTGCCAGTTGGGTTGGAACGTGAATCGCCCGCTTCCGGAACCGACGCCGGGATTGCCTTCGAAGCGAATCGTTCCCGCTTCTCTGCGGAGTTCGGTGCTTCCACCGGCTAGCGCGCTGAAGTCAGCTGAACCAATTCTGATATTCATGTTGGATTTGCCGTGCTCGCCAATGACGTTTAGGCGAATTCTGTCTCTGCCGAACTTGTGATCGGCCTCCCACGTGCCGTGAATGGTGTCAGAGTCGTGAATTCCGGCACCACCGGCAACGTTTGGCGCCAGAAGTTCAGTGTTGGATGCTGCCAGCAACCCCGCATTTGGTGGGTGCGTTGCCACGGCGGCCCATGCAACACCGACAACGGCCAGAATCGAGACAATGAATACAGCGTTCAATAACGGATGACGAGTTTGATGATGGGACACAGCCTTACCTCCGAGGAGTCGTGAAATTCGTTGAACGAGAGAACCGCCCGATGCTGCCGGAGCAAGGTGAGGGGTTGTTCCCCTCAGCTCCTCCAGCTTGAGCAGGGCTTTCGCAAGGGCCATGCGGTCGCCGGTCAGGGCCACCGCTGCGTCGTCACAGCAGTGCTCACGCTCCTCGCGGATTTGGCGTGATACCCACCACACTGCGGGGTGATAGAAGAGAATAGTTTCTGCACAGACCTGGAGAAGGTTGACGAGATAGTCACGACGCCAGATATGGGCCAGTTCGTGGGCGAGAACTGCCTCCAACTGCTGGGCGTCGAGTCCGGTTAAAGACGAGACCGGAAGTAGCACCACCGGCCGTAGCCAGCCGATGACCGTAGGGACTTCGATAGCCGTCGATTGGAGGACCTTGACGGCAACACCGAGTCCGAGACGGTGGGCCAGCTGATCGACAAGGCGTTGCCAGTTTGATGGCGCGGGCCGACAGCCGATTCTTGCGAGCCTTCTGAGCTGGGTCCAGCCGAAGGTGTGAGATGCCGACTGAGCGGCGACGCCGATCAGCCAGACGGCGAAGAGAGACCAGCGGAGGACTTCCAGAGATTGACGGGTGCCGAGCCAGGTCGATGGCCGTTCGATCAAGCTGGCGACCGCGTTTGGAACAACGTCAAGAGAGGCCCCTGCAGAGGCTTCGGTCCCGACGAGAGTGGATTGGATTTCTGTGGTTGGACCGTGATTCCCCAAAAGGACAGTTAGGGTCACGAGTGGTAGACAAACCATGACCAGAAGTGACCAACAAGCGATTCGATATCGAGTCCACGGCGTGGCTCGTTGTGTGAGCCAAAGAAGAACTGCCAACGCAGCGGCGACGAGCAATCCCTGCCAGACAAAGTGGAGCAGGACCCAGGTCAGTGGTTCCAGAAGAGTCCAGAGAGAGGGGCCTGCCGGTGTCATTTGTCGACCTCTGCGGCTTCGATAATGCGGCGGATTTCGTCAAGCTCTTCCTCGCTTGCGGGTCGGCTGGCCAGAGCCTGGAGAACCAGTTGACTGGTAGATCCGCTGAATGCGCGGTCGAGGAGGTCGCCGACAAGACTTCGCTGGGTGCGTTCCTGGGAGGCCGCAGCTTGATAGACATGAGCTCGAGCCGACTCGTCGCGGTGGACGAGGCCTTTCTCGGTCATGATCTGCATCAATTTGAGCACTGTCGTATAGCCCACGGACTGGTGATCAGCCAGTGCTTCGTGGACTTCTCGAACTGTGCTCGGCCCGCGCTCCCACAGAACGCCAAGGATCGCCAGCTC
>JAAESQ010000726.1 GCA_024229275.1 bacterium
CAAAGACCTCTTCCTGCAACTCTGGTCGGTTTCTTACCGGCCAAAGCTGGTGAGCGGACAAGACGATTGAAGGAGCTTGGAAAGACCCCTTGGACGATAGTCGTGCTGCTGTCACCACACCGCCTTGCGACCGAAGTAACCGCTCTTGCGGAGAACCTCGGCGAGAATCGACCGGCGACGTTGATGGCGGAGCTCAGCAAGGCGCACGAGAGGGTTGTTTCGGGCTCGCTCGGCGAACTTCGTGACAGCGCCGAGGTCGCCCATCCAAGGGGTGAGTACGTGATCGTCATCGGACCGCCGAATAAGGCACCAAAGGCGGAGCCGACTCCGGCAGATGTCGAAGTACGATATCGCTCCGGTGTTGCGGACGGGCTCGGTCGACGTGCTGCAATCAGAGCGGTGGCGGAACACTTTGAGGTCAGCCAGCGTCACGTCTATTCTCTTCTTCTCGAGGCTGAGAAGAGCCCCTGATCGGATGTACTTACTGGCGCGGCCAGTGTTGCAATTGTGCTACTCTGGGCGTGAATTGGAGGTGGTGTCATGCGGCGGCAAACTGCTGTGCTGGTAGGCATCATGTGCGTGGTCGTCGCTGCGACGACCGGCTGTATGGGCAATCCCGTTGTTGGTGTGGTACTACCCACATCTGGTGAGAGAGCGGACTATGGAGAGTCGATCGAGAGCGGTATCAGGTTGGCCATCAGCGATGCTCGCGAACAAGACCTTCTTCCATCGGGCTTCGAGGTGGTGTGGGCCGATTCGGAGTCACAACCGTTGCGCGCTGTCGAAGAAGTCAACGCGATGGTCAATGACCGCCAACCGAGGATTAAACTTCTCATCGGAGGCGCCACCAATTCCGAGGCTCGCGCCCTACTTCCAACGCTCAAAAATCTGAATCTCATGTGTCTTTCGCCGATGGCGCAGGCGAGCGAACTGACAGTGGAATCAAAGCATTTTTACCGGCTATTTCCGAATGACGAACTCGAAGGTGTCAAGGCTGCGAGCTTTCTGTTTGACAAGTTCGGCGATCAGACTCTGATCTACGTCGGCTCTCCAGATTATTCTCAGGGATTGGAGCGAGAGTTCGTACATCAGTACGAGGAAAACGATGGTGGCCAGGTACTCGCTCGAATTGACATCGATGAGGCTGACTGGGAGACGCAGAGTAGACAGGCTCTGCGGGCTCACAGACCGAGAGCTGTCTATATTGCCGATTTCGCCAATGGGATCGTTGAGGTTTTACGTCATCTTAAGCAGCAGCGTTTTGGCGGGAGTATCGTTACGAGTTCCAGCATCTTCAATCGAACTGCAATCGACGCATCTGGGGATCTGACCGAGATGGCTATGTTTCCACTCTCGGTCTACGAGCACACATCTGAAGATGTAAAGGACGAGGTACTGCGAGGGTTTGTGCGCCGATATATGGAGACCTATCAGCGAGCTCCGGATATCTACGCTGCCCACGGCTATGACGCTATGCGGTTCGCAATCGAGGCTTTGAGTGTAGCGAATCCGCCAGAGACCGACGAACTCAAGAAAGCATTTCACTTTAAGATCACCGAATATAGAGGGGTAACCGGGATCATTCAGTTTGATGATCGCGGCGACGTCAAGCACAACCCCATCATGTATCTCATCAACAAGGATGGATCTGTTGAGAGTTACAGGCAGTACATCATCAACCTTATGAATGAAATAAAACGTGGAGGAGCCGCCCGGCCGACTCCAACTCCCGCGAGGTAGGCGCTTGAGCGCGATAGCCGTAACTCGCCTGCTGTGGCAGCAGCGGGCATTGATCTGGGTGTTGGTCTGCCGTGACCTCAACGCCCGTTACCGCGCTTCGGTACTCGGTTTCTTCTGGTCGCTCGCCAACCCTCTGTTATTGCTGATCGTCTACTCGTTTGTCTTCACCCAGGTGTTTCAGCCCAAGTTCGCTGACCTTGGGATAGATCCCTATCCCCTATTCCTCTTCACCGGGCTGCTGCCGTGGCTCTTCTTCTCCGGGGCGCTGATGGATGCTTCGGGGACGCTTGTCGAGAACGGGCCGTTGATGGCCAAGGTTGTGTGCCCGCCCGAGATCTTTCCAGCGGTCACTGTGATCTCACACTTCATCCACC
>JAAESQ010000727.1 GCA_024229275.1 bacterium
CCTGAAGAGCCG
The DNA here is from genome assembly GCA_024229275.1 of bacterium. Classification (GTDB taxonomy): domain Bacteria; phylum Acidobacteriota; class Thermoanaerobaculia; order Thermoanaerobaculales; family Sulfomarinibacteraceae; genus JAAESQ01. Next base: position 13 of record JAAESQ010000727.1, read on the forward strand.
AAGTGTCGCCAGCGGTGGGGTTGGATCCTGATATGGCCGGTCCTCGCGACTCCAGCATTCCAAGTTGCCCAGGTTGAGGCGACCGCCTACCGAGTCGATCCAGCACAAGTCAGTTCGACTCTTTTCCTCATACCTGAAACGCGAAGCGAACAAGCTCAGCTTGTCGAGAAGATTCTCGACACATTACCAATGAACTAATAGACCGAGTGAAAGAAGGGACAGTCTGTGAGAAGACACGTAGTATTTCCGGTGATCGTTCTGGTTCTCGTAGCAGTTGCAGGTACCGCCGCAGCGGCCGATTCCAATTGGATTTTACGAGTCGCGCCCGGTTGGGCAAAGAGTTCAGACTCGATGAATGAAGACGGATCGAAATCGAAAGGGAAGACTTCTTGGGCACTTTCCACGGGTCTCGAATACCGATCCTCGGATATTGTTGGGTTTGAGTTGGGAATCGACTACGCCGATATTGGGGACGATACGACCGGATCTGATCTGACTGTGAGGGCGGGTCTGAATCTTCATTTGCTCGCCAGCGATCGCTTTGACGCGTACGTTGGGCCTGTGCTGGCGTGGATCCATCCGGCCAATTCTGGTGTCGAATTGAAGAGTGGATGGGGCTGGGGTGGAAGAGCCGGTTTCGATGTAGCTCTAGGTAAGAACTGGACTGTGGGCCTTTTCGCCATGTTTCTCAGGGCAGATCTCGACGTCAAGGTCTCGGACTCGGGAGGATCGTCGCTGAAGTTGGATCCTATGAGCTACGGCATCAGTGTCGGTCTTCGATTCTAGCCTTCCGATTCTCTTTGCGACCAGAGGTGCGTTAACCTATCGATGAGTAGCAACAGAAGATGACTGCAACCATGAATTCACCGCTTCCCCTGTGGGCCGGTCTCCGGTCTGCAGGGGCGCGGTATTTGAGCTGGGGCCTCGTGCTCTGCGCGTTAATGCTCGTGCCGAGTGGATTGCTCGAGGCGCAGGAGTTGAACACCCTGCGCCTGGAAGAAGGCCAGTTTCTTATCGAGAGCATTTCGGTCGACGGGTTGCGCACTCTCACCAGGGAGATTGTCGTCTCCGAGTCGCGACTCGTCCCTGGACGAAAGTACGTCGAAAGCGACCTTCGGGATGCGAGCCACCGAATACGACGGTTGCCGCTGGTGCTCGATGTGGAGTTCTCGTTGCGAAGGGGCAGCGAACGAGGCCGCTTTGAACTGGTCATCCTAGTTCGCGAGTCTCGCCTGTGGTTCTGGGGATTGGATGTCAGCGCCGCGCGCTGGGACGAACCTGTAGTAGTTCAAGGTTTCGATCAAACCAGCACCATTGTTGCCTCCAATGCTCTGATCGGCCGGCGCTTCAGAGCTGGGCGTCATGGACTTGTTCATGCAGCTTTGGGTGGTCCGGACGGTATGGTCAATGCGGGTTACACCCACTACGACCTGCTGAACCGGGGTGGAGTCCTCAATCTCACATATGGATTCTCGAGCTGCGGTGGCTCTGAGGATGTCTCAGCATCCGA
>JAAESQ010000728.1 GCA_024229275.1 bacterium
AGCGTTTCCATGCTGAGCATCGTCTTGATGTTCCTCAGGTCCAGTTCCACGCTCCAACGGCTGCGATACAACGCCTTGAGCACGGCCTTGGGGTCTCCTTGGGGCACAGAAACGTTGTGACCATAATCTTTCCGCCCGCTTTAAACTCGCGAACCTTCAGTGTGGCCGGTGCTTGATCGTACTCGTCTTGACTCATCCAATCCGGCTTCTTTTTGGGCTTGGTCAGTACAATGAGATGATCGCGTACACCGAGCTTCTCACCTTTGCTGAAGTCGGTGCTGCGCTTGCGCGAACCATACTGCTCAAACAGGCCATCGACGCCACGGCGCACCAGCTCGCAGAGCAGAAAATACGTGGCGTAAAACGCATCTCCGAGCAAGATGTCATCGCCCTTGAGCGTATCGAGCATCGAACGCAGCAGCGACTGTTCGTCGCTACCCTTGCCTTCGCAGGGACTCGTTGCGGCATCGAGCAGCGCTCCGCTGCCCGGACACGGCAAAGCCACCGCACGACGGATCGGAAAGCC
>JAAESQ010000729.1 GCA_024229275.1 bacterium
CGGTTTGCCGAGCATGTGTCACCTTCCTGTTGGTTCCGTCAAGACGCCCGCCTCCGGTGTGCAGGCGTCACCGTTTGCTCTGTGAGCTCCCGCTCCATCATCCCGTCCCCAGGGCTCCGGGTCTTCACCCGGGCAGGTCGTTTCGCGACTCCATGGGGCTGCTGCCCTACCGTCCGTTGGGGTAGGCCGAAGGCCAAGAAGAGGGTAGGACGGAGGTATACACCTCCGCCCCCCCGTTGTCGCGATGGGGTCAGTTCCCCATATTTGCCGGCGTGAGGGTCTCTCATCGGGCGACCCCGTGAGAAGTTGCCCCGAAGCGAGGAGTCACGCGACGCGCGTTGCCATGTGGGTCCCGGATGGTGCAGAATTCCTCCAGCGTGAGCAGGCCGAGCTTACGGCGAAAGTGTGCGACTCGCAGCTTGCGGTTGTCGTTGTAGTTCTTGCGCTTGAGCTTCATGCAGCGTAGGCGCATGCGGATCCAGGAGTCGAGCTTCTGGAAATCCCAACGACAGGTGGCGAAGCTGGCCGCGAAGTACTGTGCCGTCCCCCTGAGGACTCGGTTGAGCTTCATGATGGCGTACTGGTCGAGGTTGTGCTTGCGGATGGTGAGTTGCCGCACTTTGGTCTTGAATCTCTCCACTGACTTGCTGCGCATGCGTCGAGACCGTGACGAGAGGAAGAACCCGAGGAATTCGTAGCCTTTCCCGTAGGTTGTGATTCTCGTCTTGTGCGGGCTGAGAGCCAGCCCGAGGTCGTTCTCGAGTACGCGCTGCACGAGTGCCAGTGCCTCTTGCGCCTGCTGTTGGGTTCGACAGACGATGACGAAGTCGTCGGCGTATCGCGCGAAGCGATAGCCAGCTTCGTCCAGTGTCCAGTCGAGATGATTGAGCACGACGTTGGCCAGCAGAGGTGAGAAGACGCCGCCTTGCGGGACTCCCACCGTCGTCGGTTTGAACACGCCGTTGTCCATC
>JAAESQ010000730.1 GCA_024229275.1 bacterium
CAGGCTGGCCGACCCACCACTCGTTATCACTTTTCTAACGCACCTAAACTCCTGATACAAATTCACGACTATCCCTTTGCTGAAGGCCGGTAATGCTGCGATCCTCAATGTGCCCCAGGGGCCGTCTGCACAGGCTGAATCTACAAGGATCAAACAAGCCAAGCAAGGTCCGAGACATTTGGGTGAGAGCGCTACGACCGTGTAGCGCTGCTCGGAGCGACGCGCTCATCTCGAAAGCTCCAGGCGCACATTCAACGCACGCGAAGGGCCAGCATCGTGCGATCGTCGCCTTGACGACAGCCTTCAGTGAAAAGATCGACAGACTCAACCAGTTTGTTGACGTACCGTTGAAGGGGCAGTCTTTGATTGTCCACCAAGTAATGTTCGAGCCTCGCCGTCGTGAACTCCTCTTCGAGTTCGTTCTCTGCTTCCGTGATTCCATCCGTGGCAAAGAGCAGCGTGTCGCCACTCTTGAGTCGAATAGTGGCTGGTTTCGGTTCGATATCCGGGAGAACACCAAGAATCATCAACTGAGCCGCATCGAGTCGTCGCGGTACGTCCTTCCCAACAGAGACGAGGTAGGGGTAAGGATTGTGACCGCAGTTGCAGTAGGTAAATGTGTTCTGTGCAGCATCGAGGATACCAACAGCAACCGCGGCGAAACTCTGATCTGGAGTGAGACAGTAGAGACGTTGGTTTAGGAGCCGAACGAAGTCGATGAGCACGCTGCCCCGAGCCAGCCATTCCTCGAAGGTCGTCTTGATCATGGCGGTGACCAGCGCCGCACCCAACCCATGTCCGCTCACGTCGGCGAACACCACAGCAATCCTTTCCGGCGACACCAGAGCGACATCAAAGTAATCCCCACCTACATCTTCTTGCGGCACGAAACTCGCCGCCCACTCAAGCTTCTCTCCCAGCGGCATGGCGGAAAGGTCAGGTAAGAGGCGCTGCTGAACCGCCCGCGCCCGATCCATGTCAGATCGGATTCTATCGGCGTAGTTCTTGACCTGAGCGTAGGCCTGCTGGAGTGTGTGCGCCTTCTCCTCATTGTCATACTCCAAGCTGCCGACAGTCATGAAGAACAAGTAGGTCGAGCCGCCCAGAACTGCCGCACCGAGCATGCTGGTGATCAGGAGCAGTGACCAGCTCCCGTTGAACGCGTAGATGCTGAAGACTGCCATTGGAGCCAGCCCTACGACAGCCGCGTATCGCGGCGCTGCACGAAACAGGGCTCGGTGGTCTCGAAGGTCGGTTTGGTGCTCTTTGAACCACTGGACCATACCGCTGAAGCGAGTCATGCAATAGCTGTACGAGATGGTCAGCCGATGGTCGTGCAGTCGTGTTACGGTGCACGCCACGGTAAGTCCTTCATCGGAAAGAAGCTGAGCCGCTCGTCGCGATGACCTTCTCTGTGACGTGCTTCGCAGTCTTCTCCGCTCACCAAAGATCAGTGTGAGCACATCGGAGACCTGATTGCATTCCAGACGGGGATCCAGTTCCAGCTCATGAATCCCAAAGCCGCGAAGAAATCGCCACAACCGTCCCCACCTCCCAAGAGGTTGGCAGTCCTTACAGTCGACAGCTACGGAATCGTTGTCCTCCACCCGGACAACGACAGGGTGTGTGCGATCAGTCGGCACACCATCCTCAACCCATCTCGCAAATCCATCGATCTCAACCCAGAGTGGTGACATTCGAAGGGCGATCGTCACCACTCGGCTGCGGGCGGCTGCCACTACCGCAGTGAATGTGGAGGGGCGTTCGTGGTTCACCTGGGAACCCGTTTGGCTACTTGGATTCAACCGATTGTCAACGACCATAACGCCTCCTTCCCAATGATTTGCTATTCACGAAGATCCGCTTCTATCGTCTCCTCCAGGCAAAATAGCGACGGAGCAGGTTTCGCCGGCCCTCAGTAAGCCGGGTACGGTTGTAAAGGTCGCCGACCTTTCGAATCGCTTCAGTCTGCGTGGGATAGGGGTGAATCACCGAGGACAACTTTCCGAGTCCGATCTTCCCAGCCATTGCGGTGGTGAGTTCCGAGATCATTTCTCCGGCGTGGCGAGCCACAACGGTTGCCCCGACGATCTTGTCACTGCCGCTTCGCACATGAACCTTGACGAACCCTTCATCCTCACCTTCGGCGATCGCGCGATCCACTCCAGACATCGGCACAGTGAAGGTCGTTACATCGATTCCCCGTGCCGCCGCATTGCTCTCATACAGACCGACATGCGCAATCTCAGGGTCGGTATAGGTGCACCATGGAATCAACAATGAGCTGACTCGCTTTTTGCCAGCAAAGCCAAAAAAGGCGTTCTGGATCACGGCACGAGCCATAAAATCTGCAGCATGTGTGAACTTGTAGGGCGAACAGACATCTCCAGCGGCGAAGATTCGACGGTTGGTAGTCTGCAGAAAGTCGTTGACTTCCACACCTCGTGCTCCAAAGCTGACTCCCGCAAGATCAAGGCCCAGACCACTCACATTTGGCGTCCGTCCAATTCCCACGAAAACAGCGTCTACTTCAAAAGCAGCGGTTCGCCCACTCTTCTCAATGTGGAGTAGCTTGGCCTCTCCTCGTGATTCGACCTTCACGAGAGTCGAACTGAGCTGCACGCTGACTCCATCGCGTTCGAGAACCTTCATGAGCATCGTGGCAGCTTCTGGATCCTCACGCTGAAGGAACTGTTCCTCCATTTCGATGAGGGTCACGTGGGTCCCGAGTCTCGCAAACGCCTGAGCCAGCTCGCAGCCGATCGGTCCGCCGCCCAGAACTGCCAGGCGGCGAGGTTGGTCGGTCAGGTTGAAGATACTCTCGTTGGTCAGGAATCCGGCTTCGGCAAGGCCAGGGATAGACGGCTCCGTTGCTCGCGCGCCGGTTGCAATGACCGCGCGCTCAAAACGAAGGGTCTTCCCGTCGACTTCCACGGTGTCGGGCCCGGAGAATCGACCCTCCCCAAGGAAGACGTCGACACCGTATTCATCACGGAATCGGCAAGTCGAATCGTGAGGGCTGATTCGCGCCCGGATACGGCGCACGCGTTCCATAACCGACGAAAAATCAACCGTTGTGTCCGGTGGCACCTGAACGCCGAAGCGTGAGGCAGAGCGAGCGTCAGCAACTGCCCGACCTGCGCGGATAATTGTCTTCGACGGCACGCAACCAACGTTGAGACAGTCGCCGCCCATCAAGTGTCGTTCGATCAGAGCCACCTTGGCGCCCATCCCAGCCGCTCCGGCAGCACTCACAAGCCCAGCTGTCCCGCCGCCGATGACCACCAAGTTGTATCGTCCCTCAGGCTCAGGATTTACCCAATCGGAGGGGTGAACATTCGAAAGCAGCTTCAAGTTGTGCTCATCGCGCGGGATGACTTCAGGCAGCGCGCTCATACGGAGCTCCTTGTTCCGATATCTGATCGTGATCTCTGTTCTGCAACGAACCACGTACGCGACGAACGATCAAGGTCAGACCTATTGCCATCGCGACGACGATTCCCACCAACATCCACGGAACCTGACCCTCAGCGAGGCTTCGGGTCACAGCATCGGCACCCACCACGTAGAGGACGGTGCCTGGCAGCATGCACACCCAAGACCACAAAACGTAGGTCTGAAAGCGCACACCAGTCAGACCGAATCCATAGTTCAGCAGTGTGAATGGGAAGATTGGCACAAGACGGGTTATCGCTACGACGATGGCACCGTGTTCCGCGGTCATGCGATCGAGGGCGGTGAAACGCTCGTTCTTGCTAAGCCAACGAGCAACTGACTCGCGTGCGAACCAACGTGAAACAGCAAACGCCAGTGCTGCACCCAACGTCGAAGCGATGCTCACCGTTGCTACTCCGAGCACCGAACCAAACATCGCGCCGGCGGCAAGCGTGAGAACCGAGGCCGGCACGGCCGCCACAACCGCGATCGCGTAGATCGCGATGAACACCACCGGACCCCAAGCACCCAGGTCGACGATCCATGTCCTGAGTTCGTCAAGCAGGGCACCAACACCAAAAACCTTTGCAGCACCTAACATCGCGACGAGGGCCGTCACCAGCAGCGCGGGTTTTATCCAGGGCCGGCTGACTGCTTGAGGTGCTTCTCTCTCTATGTCCAATCCCGCTCGGGCGTCTTCACCGGTCGATTCTTGAACCATGTTCTTCTCCATAAGATCAATAGGGAATCAAACTGCTACTGATCACGCTGACCCTTCGCCCATCACTGTGTCCAAAGACTCTCGGAAGTTACACCGACACCAAACCCCGACTGGCCTTCTTCAGGAATGAACATCTAACACTCACTGTCTGAGGGGTCTAGGTGATGAGGTCTACTCGAGATTCCTAGTTGGATTCGAGCACAAGGTTCTGCGCCCAGTTGAGCGCAACTTCTATCTGAGCACCGGCATCCTCGTCTCTTTCGAATTCGACAAAGATGAACTGATTGCCATCCGGCGCGGTATCCCAGTTGGTCGCCGGAGCTGTACTGGTGACATAAATGCCACCCAACTCGTCAATGACTACTCGCGGCGGCCCCGCCCGGAATGTGGCAGCGGTTGTCACGTCAACCTCCATCAGAGGCCGTGTAGCCAAGCCGATATCGATATAAAACAGCCTCTTCCCATCGGCCGACCATCTAGGATATCCACCCATGCCCGGTGAAACCTGCCACATCCCTTCGCCCTCAACTGGGCGGACATAGACGCTCGACGTACCCGCTCCCGGCGAAGCATAGGCAATCCAACGGCCGTTCGGTGAGAACACACCGCTGCTTGCATTCGACGCAAAGAGCTTCGGCTCTTCTCCGGAGTTCACCAAGAAGACGTCAGAGGTCTGGCCAATGCTGGTGTAGGCGAGGGACTTCCCTCGAGGGCCGAAGGACTCAGGAAAGACCGGAAATGTGCCTGCCTGAGTCAGCGGCTCCTTGCCACTGCTGCCGTCTGCGGGTTTCAGGAAGATGCTCGGCTCACTCGAGAACGACAGGAAGGCGATCTGACTCCCATCCGGTGTCCAGATGGGATTAAGATTGTCGCCTTCAAAAGTGGCCCGGCTGAAGGCGCCGGTCTCGAGCGAGTAGATCCACACATCGCCTTGCGCTCCTGACCGCCCTCTACCCACTGTCACAGCCACCTTGGTTCCATCCGGCGAGAACCGAGGCCCATGATATCCACCGGGACCAAGCGGCAGGCGCGTCGCTGTGCCCGCGCGATCGACAAGAGTGAGCAGCGCGTCGGTCTCCGTCACGGCGCCTCGGACCCATGCGCAGGTTCCATCCCCTGCAACGGCATAGTAGCCCGTGCCGCTACTGGGATCACCACCGACATCTTCGATGACCGGAGTCGCCTCACCTTGAGTTTCAAGACTATCAGGATCCCAAGCGATGGCGTAGAGCACACCGCCGCGGGTGTAGATCAACGTATCGTCATCGACGATGCGAGCCATGTTCGCACCCTCAATCAGGATGCTGCGCTTACCGGTTTTCAGTGAATACGCGCCGATTCTGGCATTATCGTAGTTGTTCGGGCTGTCTATCGATCCGATCGTGAAAACCAACACTTCGCCATTCGGAAGAGCATCGGGGAATCGATAGGTTCGCTCGCCAGCTTCGTCGTCGAGATCGAGAAAGGCCTCAGCAACACCACCCGAGGCCGCGACTCGCCACAGTCCGCTCGAGTAGGCCGGCGAAAAGACGATGGTCTCATCAAGGAGCCATACACCACCCCGTGTATTTGGCGCATCCGCCAACGCGACAACTGAACCACCCTCAATCGCGATTTTCTTGAGTCTTCCTTCTGAGAAGAAGGCAATCTGGCTTCCGCTCGGCGAGAAGAAAGGATGGCTTGCTCCCTCGGTGCCTGCAACAGGCCAAACTTCACTGTCGTCGAGCCGGCGTAGATAGATCATATTGCGGCCAGTCTCGTAGTTGCTGGCTACAAATGCGAGCGTCCGCCCATCGGGCGACAGGGAAATATTCGGTACGTCTGTGAATGTGAGGGTCTGATTCTTTCCCACCGCGACGGCGAAGCGTGAGAGCGGGCGCTCGACACTTCTGCCTGGCTTGAGCACCAAATAGACGGCGATGACCACCGCAATGGCAGCGAACGCCCACGCGAGCCACTCACGAGTTCTTGCCGATCGCACATCCGCTCTCGCGGCGGAATCAGCTCGTTCATCGGCAGGATTTGTCGATTCGGAAAGTTCCAGGCGTGCATCGCCGATCCATTGAAGCCGATCCCTGAGATCCCGTTCGAGGCATCGAACTATCAAACGACGAACCGCCCGCGGCGTACTGCCGGGCAAGGCATCCAGGTCGAGCGATTCCTTCAGAACTGAGGCCAAGACATCCGAGACGGTATCCCCATCGAAGAGTCGGCGCCCAGTCAACATCTCCCACAACACCACGCCGAACGACCAGATATCGGCACGACGGTCGACTGTTTTACCTCGAGCTTGTTCTGGGGCCATGTAGGTCGCAGTTCCGAGAATGACGCCCGCCGCCGTGGCGTGCTGGGTCATGGTTGGGGAACTCGACAAATCGGTGTCCCCCCCACCCTCGGCCCACGCTTTCGCGAGACCAAAGTCGAGCACTTTGACCGTGCCATCGGGACGGATACGAATATTCGCGGGTTTGAGGTCGCGGTGGACAATACCTGCTTCGTGCGCTGCCTCCAGCGCCTCGGCGATCTGGAGCGCGATCGGCACTGCTTCATCAACCGAGATAGGTCCTCGCTCGATACGCTCGTCGAGGCCCTCTCCTTCGACCAACTCCATTACCAGCACATGTGCACCCTCGAGGTGTTCGAGCCCGAAGAGAGTTGCAATGTTTGGATGGTTGAGGCTGGCCAAGACCTTGGCTTCTCGCTCGAACCGGGAATGACGCTCGGAATCGGAGTCGAAATCCTCAGGTAAGGCTTTGAGAGCAACCTCGCGCCCCAATGTGGAGTCGGTTGCTCGCCATACCTCTCCCATGCCGCCCTTGCCCAAGACGGAGGAAACTTCGAAACTGCCGAGGCGTTGACCGATGGATATCTTCATATCTCTGAAAACCGAGACTGTTTCTCGATTTCGTACTACAACCAAATTATCGAACTGATGCTTCCCTCGGCACAGCATCTCGAATTCGCTTTCCACGCAGAAGCCTTCACGGATTGCCTCAATGAACGTGAATCACGGAGCCCAGGCTGAGGTATCGCCTGACTCGAAACCGTCTTCAAAGATTGAGGGCTCCGGCACCGGCTTGGGCTCGGCTGCGATGGTCCATCCCGGATTCCCACTCGGAGAATAGCGATAGGCACCGACGTCAGCCAGTTCGTATCGAAGCCTTCCGTTAAAGTCGTCCTGCACTAGATAGAGAGGATTCGCATTTCCTACCAGGAGTGACCCGGGCGCAGGGAAGACATCTTCGGGCGGAGCACCACTCAGATCCGCCAACACCAAATCAACACTCACATCCCCACTATCGTCGAATCCGCTCGTGACACCCGAAACACCTCCGTCGCCCACGTTGCCGGTGACAACGAGCTGCGCGAGATCTCCACTGACTCGAATGGCCCAGCCCTGCGGCGAGAATACGGCGTTGTTGGCTATAACCACGCTACCCGAGATGCTGCTGATATAGATCCCGTCTCCACTTGGGTTGAGTAGTGTGTTGTGAACGATTTCCAGATTTTCGGGAACACCATTCTGGTGGGGGTGAGACCGAATATTGGGGCCGACGGACGAAAGCACGATGTTATTGCGTATCACTGCATCAGCCGCGGCCTGAATGCCATTGTCGCCGCAGTTCCACATCACGTTGCGTTCGAGAAGGTTTGGCGCTCCGTTACCAACTGTGCTTCCGGTGAGGAGGCACGGATAGTGAGTATCGTGAATAACGTTGTCACGCACGATGTTGTTATAGCTTCCTTCTTTGATCTCGATACCATCACCCTGAACGACAGTGGGTCCGTTGGTGTGGTGGATGTAGTTGCCTTCGATCAGGCTGTCGAAGATGCGACACGCATCGGAGTTGCATCCTAGATACATGCCTTCGCCGGTGACGTTGGTGTCGTGGATGTGATTACGCAGCAGCTGCAATCCCTGGTACGAGCTGCCCGGTGTGTTCGCAGAGATAGCAACATCACCAGTGTCATGGAGATGACAATCTGAAATCGTGATGAAGTTCGAGTTGGTGATTCTGATGCCCGCTGAACCACCGGTGATCTCCACACCATGTAGAACGAGGTACTGAGAGTTTTCTATGTTCATTACGTTCTGCGAATCGTTGATGTAGGTAATCACCGGCGTCTCACCATCCTTGGCACGAATGGTGATGGGATCGACCACGGTACCGAATACTGTGACACTGAGCCGGTCGGTTTCGACGTAAGTCCCCCCTTGAAGCACAAGTTCTTCGCCGGGGTCCAACTGGTTGATGGCGCTTTCCAGATCGTCAGCGGGTCCTATCTCCATGCTGGCGGCTCGCACCCATCCAGCCGTCAACAGAAGGCCAACACACAGCAGGGCTACCGGCCTCGAACTCTCATGCCATAACCGCAATTCAATGGGTCTCCGTTCCACCTTTTCACCTAGTGCTTGGAGCACCGTACCCGCGGAGAGTCCACCGCGATGTGAGCGCCCTCACTCTCAACGACGGAAGCGTTCAAGTTCGTCAGTAGAGCGGAGTCGAAATATCTCCTCCTAAATCGATCAGACTGATGCCACCATTAGCACTCGGTTTGAAGAGCACCTCACACCGAAACCCTTAGGCTCTTTGCTCGTATCGGAACCAATGATGAGACATCCACGTACTACCTGCCTCTGTACACTTATTGTCTTGCTTACCGGGCCGATCACCGTCGAATCTGCAGAGCCGCCGAGCCCAGCGCCAATTCCTCCCAGACCATACCTCGGCCAGACACCGCCAGGTGGAACGCCAGAGCTGTTTGCGCCAGCAATCATCTCCACCGATATGCACGAGCATGCGTGTCCATCCTTCGACCGAAACGGCCATGTCGTCTTCTGGACATCGATGATGAACAGCAACTACAACTACGAGTTCCCGACAGCGGTCACCACGATGAAACTCGTCGATGGAAGATGGACGCCTCCGGAGTTCGCAGGATTCAACCTGTCTCCATCCAGCTACGAAGCAATTCTCTCTCCCGACGGAATGACCCTATTCTTCAGTTCGACGCATCCTCGAGGTGAAGAAAAGACCAACAAAATCGACATCTGGTCTACTCGATGGGACGGCCAACGTTGGAGCTCTCCTCAGAATCTCGGTTCACCCATCAACACTCCGGAGCATCACGAATCGAAGCCCTCGGTCACCCGCGACGGCACACTCTACTTTCTCGGCCATTGGCCCGAAGGAAAGAACTCCTACGGCATCTACCGCTCGCGGCTCATGGAAGGCACACATGGCCAGCCCGAGCTTCTTCCACCAGCCATCAACACCACTGACAGCGTCGACTGGACCCCGTGGGTTGCACCAGATGAAAGCTACCTTCTATTTTCATCCCTACGCCCCGGAGGTTACGGCAGCGGCGACATTTGGGTGAGTTTTCGATCATCTGATGACTCCTGGAGCGAACCGGTCAATCTTGGACCGGAAATCAACCAGGACGCGAACGAACGCTACCCCTGCGTTTCATCCGACGGGAAGTACCTCTTCTTCGTCAGCGACAAAGTAGACGCGGAACTGCTCGAGCGCAGCAACATCTCCTACACCGAAACACTCGACAAATACCGCCAGCCGAGAAACGGTTGGAGCGACGTCTACTGGGTCAATGCCACTGTCATCGAAAAGCTCCGGCGTCAGAACCTGGAAGCTGAATGACTCGGCGAAGCCTTCTTACTCTCCCGTCCAGCCCGGACCGCGGACGACTTTTCCAGGGAGTGCGCCGGTGTGCTCACCTTCGGCAAGAACCTGTACTCCGTTGACGAAGACGTGCTTCATACCAGTGGCGTACTGGTGTGGCTCAGTGAAAGTTGCGTGGTCTTGGATCGTTCTCGGATCGAAGACGACGACATCGGCATAGTAGTCCTGCTTCAACTTTCCTCTGCGCTCTATTCCGAGGTTCTCCGCAGGTAGCGCGGCGAGCTTGCGGATCGCTTCTTCAAGAGGCAAGAGCTGCTCATCACGAACATATTTGCCGAGAAGGCGCGCAAAACTCCCATAGGCCCTCGGGTGAGTACTGCTCTTCAAGAACACTCCCTCGGGCGCGAGTGACGCCGCATCCGAGCAGAAGCTCACCCACGGCAGGGCTATCACCTTGCGCAGAACCTCCTCAGACTGACTGAAGTACACCGCCGTGATTCGACTGCGGTCCTCGACAACAAGATCCATCGCCGTTTCTTCCGGTGAAGCACCCCGCATCTCGGCAACTTCAGCGAGAGTCTTCCCTGTGAGCGACTTCAGATCCGGATTTTTTAACTCCACAAGCAGGATGTTCTCCGGCGACCCCGCACCGAGGTACATGTTCTCCCAATCGTCGGAGGTGCTGAGCATCTCGCGTGCGATCCGCTTTCGGAGCGCTGGGTCTTGAAGCCTTTCTAGAGACGCTTCGAAACCGCCCTCTTGGACCCACGGCGGCATCGTGGAGTTGAGGCCTGTCGAACCGGCCGGGTAGGTGTAGACATCGGCAGTGATGTGGAGTCCTTCAGCGCGAGCCTGTTCGATCTTTTCAACCACACTGTCGAACTGCGGCCAGTTTGCCATGCCAGACGACTTGAAATGGTATATCTCCGCGCGAGCGTTGGCTTCACGAGCCGTGGTAATCAGTTCGTCAACAGCATTCGACAGGTTCATTCCTTCGCCACGAACATGAGAAATGTAAATGCCGTTGTACGCCGCGGCGACCTCTGCAAGAGCAATCAACTCGTCAGTCTTGGCAAAGCTGCCGGGCGGATAGATCAATGCCGAAGCGACTCCTAGAGCACCCTCCTCCATGGCCTGACGCACCAACTCTCGCATTTGGTCGAGTTCTTCTGGCGTCGGCGCCCGGTCTTCGTTGCCAATCACATACTCACGCGGGGTGGCAGCACCAATGAACGAAGCGACGTTTGGAGAGATGCCGCGATTCGTGAGATACAAAAGGTACTCATCGAGTGTCGTCCACTCGACGTCGTAGCGGATATCTCCCTGATGGCGAATCATCAGGTCTTTCATGCGCGGATTGAGCGGACCCATCGAGTGACTCTCACCCATCACCTCAAGAGTCACTCCCTGACGGATATCGCTCTGAGAGCGCCCATCTTCAATGAGTGATTCATTGGCCCAACACATCATATTGACGAACCCAGGAGCCACAGCGAGTCCTGAGGCATCGACCTCGACTTCGCCGCGAGCGTTCCCGAGCGAGCCCATAGCGGCGATGGCGTCTCCGCTGATGGCCACATCCGCGACGACAGGAGGGGAACCACTGCCGTCATACACCGTGCCGCCACGGAGAACCACGTCATACACAGGCGCGGGCGCACATGCTGAGGCGAGCACGAGACAAAAAACGCCAGCGACTGAAGACAGAAGACGGATGAGCACAACAGAACGACGAAACGCCATGAGTCACCTCCTGAGAGCATCGCAAGACGTGCTTGCAGCAGACTCGAGAGTACCACTCACCCAAGGTGGCTTTGACCCTTGACCGATCGGTCTATTAGTTAGAAGGAAACCGATTCTATGCGTCATCGAGTCGCGCGAGAATTTCTGCTGAGTAGGTCGTACTTGGGTGCTCGACACCAAGCACCCGACTTTTGAGTTCGATGACTTGAGTCAACAGCGCCCGAGCCTCGTCGTTGCGACCTTGGTCAGCACGCAGCTCGCCGAGGTTGCCGAGGAGGACTAGGGTCTCTGGATGCTCTGCTCCTCGCACTCGGGTTCCTACCTCCAATGCCTGGCTGTAGAGTTGCTCAGCTGCTACGAAACGACCCTGGACGTGATACAGCGCGGCCAAGTTGTTCATGGCGTCAATGGTGTCGGGGTGTTCAGTACCGAGGGTCGCTGTTCGGCCCTCGAGTACTCTTAGATAGAGCGGCTCGGCGGTGCCGTATTCGCCTTTCGCCCAATGGCAACTCGCGAGGTTGAACATCGCCCACAACGTATCCTCATGGTCGGCGCCCAACGAGGAACGAAAGACCGATAAGGCGGTTTGATAAATGACCTCGGCCTCCTCAAACCGCCCTTGTTGAAAGAAGACGTTCGCCAATCCGAAGGCCGCCCATTGGGCATCCCGGTGTTGTCTCCCGAGCATTGTGATTCGAATCGCAAGCAAGCTTGCGTACTTCGCTTCAGCCTCCTGAAAACGGCCTTGGGCGAGATACAGGCTCGCGAGTCGGTCTATTGATACGAGTGTTTCTGAGTGTTGTGATCCCAGATACTGCGACCGAAGTTCTACCGCCAACGGCAGATGGCGCTCTGCTTCTGCGTGAAGACCAAGTCCAAGGTAGGAACTCCCGATAGTGTGCCGAAGATGCGCCTCAGCCAGCGGCTGTCCTGTGAGTGCAGGGGAAATCTGCTCCGAGGCCTCGTCAAGTACCTGACGCACTGTAACGTCACGACCCTTGGCGCTTGGGTCCACAGCAGCTAGCATTCCTGCAAGAAACTCCGTCACGGTTTTGGCCTCTGCAAGCGCTGCTTCTTTGTGGTCCCGCTCGTGACTGGCGTTGACGAAACCAAAAATGGCGAGAGCCAGGCCGGCGAGTAAAGCGGCGGCAGCGGTTGCAGTCGTGATCACTCCGGCCCGGTGGCGCTTCACAAACTTACGGAACCTGTAGGCAGTGCTCGGCGGGGACGCCACTACCGGCTGATTGGCGAGATGGCGCCGAACGTCAGCCGCAAAACCGTATGCACTCTCATAGCGGCGCGTTCGATCTTTCTCCAGCGCTTTGAGGACTATCCAATCGAGGTCGCCGCGCAGCTGGCGGGCCAAACCGCCGAGATCTGTTTGGCGATTCGTTCCGATTTTCTCGGATTCCGCAGTCAGCATACTGACTCGCGAACTCGGTTTTGGCGGATCCTCCTCACGGATCTTGCGTCGGACACTGTCGCTGTCCAAGCTCCTCAGTTCTTCGGAATTAAACGGAAGCTCGCCGACAAGCAACTCATAGAGCAACACACCCAACGAATAGATGTCGGTGCGGGTATCGATGTCTTGTCCCGTCATTTCAGCCTGTTCGGGACTCATGTACTCGGGCGTGCCGATGATTTGGCCAAATTCGGTGAACATCGTTCTTTCTGTGAGTCGTTGTGCAGTTGCTTTTGCGACTCCAAAGTCGATGATCTTCGGTACCGCCTGACCATCTTGAACAGTCACCAGAACGTTTGAAGGCTTGATGTCACGATGAATGATCGCCTTCTGGTGAGCATGCTGAACTCCTTCGCAAACACGGGCAAACAGTTCGAGGCGGTCGTGGTTCGACAATCGATGACGATCGCAGTGCTCTGTGATCGCGACACCCTGCACATACTCCATCACGAAGAACGGCCGCCCGCGTTCTGTTGTACCGGCCTCGAAAACCTTGGCGATGTTCTGATGATCCATCATCGCCAACGCCTGTCTTTCATTTTCGAATCGAGCCACGACCTCTTGACTATCGAGGCCCCGCTTGATGATCTTCAGAGCGACTTTACGCCGAATTGGCTGCATCTGCTCGGCGATGTAAACCTCTCCCATTCCCCCTTCGCCGATTCGCTGCAAAACTCGGAACCCATGAATCTGCAGCTCTGGGTCGGTTGAGGACACCGGTACCAAGGAATGCGTAGGCGTCGCAGAGTTCTGACTATGCCCTCCCCTCAGGTTGCTTTGTGTCATTGGGTCCTCCCACACTGATCGAACGAGCTGGCGCAAAATCGACTCATGTATTAAGATGGAGTCTCATTATACTAAAAGAAATAATAAATCTTGCTGAGACATTCCCGAAGCGACACTGTCAACCAACAATCACTTGCCCTGATCGTCGAAGGAGAGAACTGATGAATACTGGAAAATCACTCAACCGTATCGCCGTGTTCACTGCATTGTTTGTCACCGCTGGCATTCTCGGAGGAGTTTCCACCGCGTCCGCCCAGGGCAATCGTTGCCCGGAAGGCGACCCGAAAGTCGTCAGGGTGGACCTGTTCGTCGACTACGAAGCGGGAGAAGTCTTGATCGACAAACCGACGGTCGAGATCTTCCTGGGTGGAGACAATCCACGACCCCGGCGAGTGTGCTGGGAAGTGGAGAACCTCCAGCAACACCATACCCTCACGTTTGAAAGCAAGGACCCGTCTGCACCAGTGGTGCTTCCCAACATGAACAACAAGAAGATCAAAGGCCCGAACGGCTTTGCAAACAGTGGCAACCCTTCCCGGATCGGCACTTGGGTGTACGCTCTCGTCGTCACCGACAAGCACGGAGATGTCGTCGCGGAAACCGATCCTCAGGTGATTGTGCGAGGCAACCAGTAGCTAGCGAACCTTCACCGCCCAGTTGCTGTGCTGCTTGACTCGAGTGACAGCACCTTCATCGTCAACCTCGAAGACGAAGACCTCCCCTGGTGAATCATCGTCATCACGGACGCGACGGAAGGTGTGTTCGCCGATCTTCTCCAGTCGGGTAATCGCTCGTTTGGGGTTGCGCGTTCGCAGCCCCATATCTGCCAGACCATTTTTCCATCGAAGGATCGCTGACTCTCCCCACGAGGAGTGGTAGATACCTACATAGCGGTCCAAGTCCGGATCCCGCTCAATCGGCTTCTTATCCGAGTTTTGAGCCGCCTTCACTGCAGGCCCAACCAACTCGATAGCCTGTTCGGCGTAGAAGCCTGTTTCAGCGCCCATGGCGTTGGACAACACGATGGCGCCGAGCTTCGACTTCGGTTCCAGTAGGAACTGAGAGTAGTAGCCCGGACAGGCGCCGCCATGTCCCACGCGCGTTTTATCCTCAGCCCGCCGCACCGAGAATCCGAGCCCCCATGTGGTTCTCCAGTTTGGATCGACCCAATGAACCCGCTGCATCTCACGCAAAGTTGACGCTTTCAGCAGCTCAGTTTCGCCGCTACTGAGAAGCCGAAACTGCCATGAAGCGAAACGGGCAAGATCCTCCACCGTCGAGGCGAATCCTGCGGCGGGACGAATTCCTCGAGCTTGGAACAGCGGCATCACATCTCGCAACCCATCCCGATTGCGGGCACTGTAACCAAGCGCAAGACGCCCGCCAGCGTGCTCCTTAGGAATCTCGGTGAAAGTGCTCGACATACCCAACGGACCCAGAATGTTCTTCTCGACATAGCTTCCAAACTCAGTTCCCGACCGCTCAGCAACAATTTCGCCGACCAACGTCATCGCCAAATTGGAGTACTGGAAGTAGCGCGACGCCGGATACAGGCTCTGCTGATCGGCCAACCGGAGGCGAATCTCTTCACGGGTTGGAAAGATGAAATTCGGGTCCGACCAGTACGGGTAGTCCGACTCTCGCGGCAGACCGGAGGAGTGGGTCAGCAGTCCCCTGATCGTAGTCGGATGATCATTCGGATGCACGTCCTCGAGATTGAACCAGTCAAGGTGCTCAGATACAGGATCATCGAGCCTGAGTTTGCCTTGCTCATACTGCTGCATCAGCGAAATGCTCGAAAATAACTTAGAGATGGAGCAGATGCTGTAGATGGTATCGGGAGCTGCAGCCATCTCGGTCTGAGGGTTGGCCATACCGATACCACGCGCCACGATCAACTCCTGGTCGTGTACGATCGCTACCGATGCACCGGGCACGCCGTTGATGGCGAGCTGGTACTCAACCCACTCGAGCCAAGCCGACACTGCGTTTTGAACCTCTGGATTGTCAGCGATGGCCGTTTTCACCGATTCCTCCGCAGCACCGGTCGGAAGACCAACACCGAGGCAGAGCAACACGACACTGATGAAGAAAAGCGACTTTCTGATCATGACTTCCTCCAAGGCATTGCGGAGCACTCGACTCAATTCAACCGCACTAGAATACCCTGCCCAACATCAGTCCCGGCGATCGCACAAGCTCTGATCACGGCGTGTCCACCAAAACAATTCCACCCTGTTCTGAATACCACCACTGTTCCGCCCCAGCTTGGGCAGGTCTCATATGACCTTTGGCTGGGAATTCAACCTCGCGGCTCTCTCGTTCCATAGACTGAGTCTCTAAACTCGAAAGATCGATCAAGGGAGAGCACAGCATGTCAAAAGATGCCGATCACGGCCGTTTCGTCTGGTATGACCTCATGACATCCGACACAGATGCAGGGGTCGATTTCTATTCCAAACTCATCGGTTGGAGCACGACACCTTGGGAGGGCAGTGACATGCCCTACACGATGTGGACCAACAAAGAAAAGCCCTTTGGCGGCGTGATGCCGATTCCGGACGACGCCAAGGCCCAGGGAGCACCGCCCAACTGGCTCGCTTACATCTGCGTGTCGGACGTCTCAGCCATCGCTGACAAGGCCAAAGGG
>JAAESQ010000731.1 GCA_024229275.1 bacterium
GGGGCTCAGCGACCAGGATGCCCAGCTCAGTAGTCGCACCGCGACCACCGGATATGGCGAGGGCACTGTGTATGCCCACACCCTCGATCAGATGTACGCCGCCAAGCTTCCGAAGGTAACGATTGACAGATCGACAGTTCCAGCGGTTCTCAAAGAGATCAACCGCCACAACGAAATCTATCGCAGCGCCGGTGCCGTGCACGGATGCGCATTGTGCAGCGGTAGCGAAGTTGTTCTGTTTACGGAAGATGTCGGCCGCCACAACGCCGCCGACGCCATCTCGGGCATGATGTGGCTCGACCGTATCGAAGGCGGTGACAAGCTCTTCTTCACCACGGGGCGCTTGACCTCTGAGATCGTTATCAAGACGGCCATTATGGGGATTCCCGCGATTATCTCTAGATCCGGCATTACGCAGATGGGACTTGAGCTTGCTCAGCATCTCGGCATGGTGATGATTGCCAGGGCGCGGGCGGGGAAGTTCTTGGTTTATGCGGGGGCGGAGAGTGTGGTTGGGGAGGTTGGTGGCGGGGACTGAGGGACATCAACTCAGAGACAGAGACAGATCCAGGTATCAGAGTCAGATTCAGAAACAGAACCAGGGACAGAGAGTAGAGCGCTCCTTGGATGCCATCTGCTTCGAATGACACCGATGGATGTGAGCACTTTCGACGGGCATCGCCCTCGTCATCGTAATCGCCATCGAATATGGCGCTGAGGTTGTGGCAGAAGTCTCAGAAGACAGATTCAGGTTTCAGAGACAGTTCGCAGGCGCGGGGGATTCTGAAGGCTGGGAGTTGTCCGCTTCGATGGAGGGCATAAAGTCAGGCACTCGCAACTACGATCGCCCTCGTCATTCTCAACGACATCGCGTGGCAGGGTCGGTGAGAACACGATGACGATAGCGATGACGATGAGGATGGGGCCGTCTGACCTTTGTGGTTCGTTTAAGTGATGATTTGACATCGGGCCGGGGGAGACGCGACCGTTTGCGGCCCCGGCCCATTCCCTTGTGTTCGCCCCACCGCCTTGATAGAATTTTCGAACGAACGTTCGAACGAAACTGCGTTCGGCCCGGGGATCGAGGTAGACGATGAGATACTCAGAGACAGGATTCAATCTCGAGGTCGATTTAACTCGAGGAAATATCGAGCGGGTGGCGACGGACCCGGAGCTGACGGAGCTCTATCTAGGAGGTCTGGGCACCAATGCCAAGATCCTGTGGGACAGGGTGCCTCCAGAGGTTGAGCCCTTCTCACCAGAGAACCTCTTGATCTTCGCCACCGGTCTTCTGGTGGGTACGCCTGCGGTTGGCTGTAATCGCACGGTTGTCTCGACGATCTCTCCCCAGACAGGACTGATGGCTTTCTCGATGATGGGCGGGTTTTGGGCGCCGGAGCTGAAGTATGCGGGTTACGACAAGCTGATCATTCGCGGTCAGTCTCCTGAGCTGGTCTATCTGTGGATCAACGATGACAAGGTCGAGATTCGTGACGCAGCGCATCTCAAGGGCAAGGGTTCGCTAGAAACTGCGGAGATGATTCGCGAGGAGCTGGACGATCCCAATATCCAGATCGCTTCGATCGGGCTGGCCGGTGAGAACAGAGTTTGGTTTGCGTCGATCGAGCAAGGCAGGTCCAGTGCGAGTCGCGGTGGTATCGGCGCCGTCATGGGAGACAAGGGCCTCAAGGCGATCGCTGTCCGCGGCACCAACGACATCAACGTCGCCAAACCGGCGGAATTCATGCAGATGTGTAACGAGGTGATGGCGTACATCAAGCACCGGAATGAAAACCCAATCCCCGGGGTCATGCCGATTATGGCTGGCCTCGGCTCGCCACAAGAAATGGCGATCCACGATGAGAAGTGGCATACCGAGAATTTCGCTTGGGGTAACTCACGAACACGCAGAAAAGGCTTCTGGACCGAAGACGTAGAGAAGGAATGGACCGACACCATGGAGGGGATGCGGACGCGGCTGATCAGCTGCCACAACTGCCCCATGAAATGTGGGGCGACGATTTCCGTTCCCGGCCGCCCAACCTACATGATGAAGTGCTTTTCCAAACTCACCTACACGATGGCGGCGATGTCGAACCTGGAGTTCGGGCTCAAGATCGCTCAGAACGCCACCGAGTATGGCGTGGATGGATTCTCGGCCCCGCAGGTCATGGCCTTTGCCCTTGAGCTTCTGGAGGCCGGCATTCTGACCGACGATGATTTCCCGGGAATGCCCGAGGATAACGAGGGCAGGTTCTTCTGGCTGTTGGATCGGATTGTCCGGCGCGAAGGCATCGGTGATGTGCTTGCCAACGGTACCCATTGGGCGGCCGAGAAGATCGGCAACGGTGCCCACGAGTACGCTCACAACAACATCAAGAAACACGAACAGCTGCCGCTCAAGCTGGGCATGATGAACCCCATTTACTACCTGATGTACTCGACCGGCGAGAAGATCAACATCACCCAGATCGAAGGCAACTTCCCGCAGGCGCCTTTTGTGACCAGGGAAGAAAGGGAAGAGTTCTGCAAGGATTGGGTTCAAGTACCCGATCAGAAGTTCAAAGACTACTTCCTGAACTGGGAACTACGTGGAGAGAACTCGATTCCGCACTATCCGGGGATCGAGGCGACTTGCGAGATCGTCAACTGGCAAGAGCAGATGCACTACATCGATGACGCCACCGGGATGTGCGCCGGTCTGTCCTCATTTCCACTGAAGCCTCCCTATCACATTCACAATTTGCCGACCTTCATCTCAGCCGCAACCGGCTTGGAGCTGGATGAAGAGGGACTGACCCAAATCGCCAAGAGGAACCGCAATCTGGTCCGAGCCTTCAACATCCGGCGAGGCATGAGGCGGAAGGACGAGAAGCCACCGGCGGATCATTGGAAGAAGCGGTTCCCTGAACTCGAGGATGAACTCCTGACTGAGTACTACAGGTTCAAGGGTTGGAATGAGCAGGGTATCCCGACGGTGGAGTCGCTCCATGAGCTGTCCCTTGACTATGTGGCCGAGGAGTTTCTTGAGCGCGGCATCCTGCAAGAGGACGGCACGCCCGAAGCAGTTTCGGACGACGGAAGTGCATCGTGAAGGCTGAGAAGAAGACCAAGACCATCAAGAACATCAGAATTGATGTCGACAAGTGCAATGGCTGTCGCGCCTGTGAAGTGATCTGCTCATCCTTCCACGCGAGCCCGCAGTACAGCAGCAACAACCCCGAGAGAGCGCGCATCCGGGTCATTCACTATCCCCTCAGAGATCTCTATGTCCCCGTCTATGCGGGTGAATACGCGGCAGCTGAATGCGCGGGTAGGGACAAGTACACGATCAACGGCAAGGAGTACGACGAATGTTCCTTCTGTCGCGCGTCGTGTCCGTCCCGTGACGTTTTCAAAGAACCGGATTCGGGACTACCGCTGAAGTGCGACATGTGCGAATCCGAACCAACTCTGTCCGAGCCCATGTGTGTGCAGTGGTGTCTTGCCGACGCGCTGATCTACGAAGAGCGGGAAGAGGAAGTCGTCGAGGAAGTGACACAGGAGGAGATCGAGGTCGGGCTCGAAGCGATGGCGCACAGGTTCGGCTGGCAAAAGCTGCTCGACACCGCCGCACGAATGTCGAAGAAGGACTGAATGGTAGAGACAGTAGCTCCCTTCCTCGAAGCTGCCGAGGAGATCAAGAAGGCCGGCGCCCAATCTGGAAAGCTGTGCTTTCAATGCGGCAAATGTGATGTCTACTGTCCGTGGAACAAGGTCAGGGACTTCAGTATCCGCAAGATCATCCGCGAAGCCAGTTTGGGTCTGACCGAGATCGAAGGCGATGACATTTGGCGGTGTACGACGTGCGGGTCATGTCCTTCCATCTGCCCCAGGGGTGTTGGCCAGATCGAGGTTGGAGTCGCAATCCGCAGAGTCGCCGCGGAGTATGGGATGTTTCCGGAGTCTGTGGCAGCGGTGCGCAACGCCAGCGCGAGTCTTGTTGCCGAGGGAAATCCTTTGAGTGGGTCCAGGGAGACCCGGGCTGACTGGGCGAAGGGCTTATCGGTGAGTTCGTTCACCGAAGAAATGGACTACCTTTATTTCGTCGGCTGCTACTTCAGCTACGACCCGAGAATGAGGAAGGTCGCCCTTGCCACCGCCAGCATCCTCAACAAGGCAGGGGTCAGTTTCGGGATCCTCGGCAGCAAGGAGAGCTGCTGCGGTGAGAGTATTCGCAAGACAGGTGGTGAGCAGGAGTTCAGGGATCTCGCCAAAGGCAAC
>JAAESQ010000732.1 GCA_024229275.1 bacterium
GAGTTTTGCTGAGTTGGAGCGAGCGAGTAGGGGCAGCAGGCATGGGGTTCTTTCTGATCGCGGCCTTGGTGCTGCCAGTTGGCATGGCCATTACCCTCGATGAGGCCGGGCTTGATCTTGAGAGCCTCGGTCTGCAGAGCCTGATTTCGCTTGTTCTTATGAGCGCTTTTCTAGTTGCCTATGCCCTGTTCAAAGCGAACAGCCTGCTCGTATATGTGGTCTTCTATGCGACTTGGGCTGTTTTTGGATTCTCCAGTTACCTCGTTGGCTCGGATCCAAGGTTTCCCGAGGTCGAGTTCTTTGAGTATCGCGTTTTGGCTGTGGGCCTTTCTTACATGGTGTTGGCCTATGCGTTTGCAGGAACCCGACGTGAAGGACTGTCGGGGGCACTCTACGGCTTCGGAAGCATGGCATTTCTCGGAGCAGCTCTTGGTCTGGGTGGATGGAAACCCAGCCAAAGCATCTTCTGGGAGCTCGTGTTTCCCGGCCTCGCCTTTGCTGTGCTCTATGCCAGCGTTCACGTCAAAAGCAAGGCGCTATTGACCTTTAGTTCGATCTTCCTCGGTGCCTACCTCTCCAAGCTTACTGGGGAGTACTTCTCGGATAGCTTGGGTTGGCCGCTCGCTCTCGTGCTCGTAGGTCTGATGTTGATGGGCTTGGGATACGTGACGCTGCGTCTCAAACGAACATACCTAGTCAGCTGATCGCCCATTGATCTGATCAGTTTCAAGAGGTTGTATCGGGCTGAGCATACTACGCAGTCAGAGCGATTACCGGATCTACTTTGAGCGCCTTCCGTGCTGGAATGACGCAGGCGATGAGTGAGATGAAAGTGAAGAATATGCTCACCAAGAGGAAGGTGGAGATATCGGTCGGTGCAGTTTCAAACAATACGCTTTGCAGGAGGCGAGAAGCCCAGAAAGCGCCGAGCAATCCAATCACGATTCCAACCCCAACCAAAGGGAGACCTCGCTTGAGAACCTGTGTGAACACATGTCTTGCCCCTGCACCTAGTGCGACCCGTACACCAATTTCGTGGGTGCGACGGCTGACGTAGTACGAGAGAACGCCGTACAGGCCAAGCGCGGCGAGTGCTGCAGCGACCGAGGCGAACAGTGTTACCGAGAGGGTGACAACACTGTCGCTGGACACTCTGTTGGCGATGATCTCGTCCATGCTCGAAAGTTCGACAACCGGAATGTCCCTATCCCGTTTCCAAACAGCTGTTCTGAGGACCTCTCCAACCGAAGAGGATTCGTTTGCCGTGCGTATCGCGAGCCGCATAGTAGGTCTGGATTGTTGGGGAAACGAGCCGTACATCACGAGGCGCGGACTGTATCGAGGTCCGGAAACACGGACGTTTCCAACGACACCTACGACTTCATAGTTATTGTCCCGCCCGACCGTCACCACCTGGCCCAGGGGATCTTCGTCCGGGAAAAGCGTGCGAGCCATCATCTCGTTGATGACCAGGACGCTGGCTGCATCTGTTGTATCGGTCGACTCGATTCCGCGTCCCCGAAGAAGTGGGATACCCATTGCATCGAAGTACCCGGGCAGCACGGTGCGTTGGTAGGAAACCCTTCTGTCGTTGGGATCTGCTGGAGGATTCTTGGTCGCAAAGACGGCGATGTTGTTGCCCGGATCTCTGATCGGGAGTTGATTGATCAGGGCCGCATCGATCACTCCAGGGATTGATCGAACTTCCTCGACAAGGTCGGTGAAGAACTCGACTCGTGTGGTTGCGTCGGGATAGGAGTCGGAGGTGAGACGGATTTCTGTAGTGAGCAGATTCGCCGTATCAAAACCCGGACTGACGGCTCGAAGAGTTGCCAGGCTCTTGAGCAGCAGTCCCGACCCGATCAGTAGAATCACTGATACCGCTACTTGTGCTACCACCAGGCTGTTGTGAAATCGTTGGCTTCGGACATCAGTGGTTGGGCCGCTGGATCGAACGTTGCTCACAAGGCTCCGACGGGACGCCTGAAGCGCCGGTATCACGCCAAACAGAAGGCCTGTTGCCAAAGAGATCCCGAGAGCGAATGCCAACATCGGCCATGAGAAGCCCAGATCCTCGATCTTCGGTGCGTCGACTAGTACGAGGTGAAGGATCACACGCTGAAAGCAGATTGCCAGCAACGTACCTAGCAAACCGCCGACAGCTGCAACTACCATTGATTCTGTGAGCAGTTGTCGGGCCACCCGGCCGGAGGTCGCACCTAGAGCGGCACGGACACTCATCTCCGTACGGCGCGCCGTATTTCGGGCCAGGAGAAGGCTCGCAACGTTTCCACAAGCAATGAGAAGGACGAGGCCAACGGCAGCCAAAAGGAGCGTCATTGGGGTTTGAGAGTCTTCGTTGAGGACGTCCTGGAGTCCTGTCAACAGCAGCATCTTGTCGCGGTTGGTATCGGGGTATTCTGTGGCAAGTTGATTCGAGATGACATCCACATCAGCTTGGGCTCGTTCGAGTGTCACGCCAGGTTTGAGTCTTCCGACCATGAGCCAGGAGTGCCATCCCCGGCTACTAGCCCATGGACTGTCGCGCCGCATGGGTGCCCAAAGGTCGACGTCGTGCAGAAAACGGAAGCCGGGCGGCATGACCCCCACAATCGTTTGAGGTATGCCATCAACCAGGATCGTGCTTCCGACGGCATCCTTCGATCCACTGAAGTGACGCAGCCAGTAGCTGCCGCTGATCATGATGACGTTTGAGCCATCGAGTCTCGCCTCGCTCAGGCTGAAATGTCGTCCGGCGGTGGCCGGTACACCGAGGGTACGGAACAGGTCCCATGACACCAGAATGGAACTCAGCTGCTCGGGTTCACCGTCGCCCGTGATCGTCACATTGTACGAACCGGTCATGATCGCGCCAGCAGATTCGATAACTCGACTTCGCTCGTGAAAGTCGTAGAAGTCATACGCTGACATGTCCGGGTTGATGTTGCCGTTGAAGGTCGTACGGCCCATCACAAGACCGTCTGGATCGTCATATGGCAACGGTCGAAGCAGAGAGTGATGAAAGGCGCTGAACATGGCCACGTTAGCACCGATCGCGACCGCGAGGAGGGCGATCACGGAGAGCGAAAACCTGGGTTGTCTCATCAGGCAGCGAACAGCATAGCGAACGTCGTGAAGCCATAGATCCGGTTGAAACCACTCCGATACTGGGGCCGCTTTCAAACTCTGAGAGGCATGGCTCATGTGTGTCTCCCGATACTGAGATCTATGTCGGGTTGATTCTTGGAGTGATTGTCGGTGCCAAGTACATTCATCAAATCTGTGAGATGCCAAATGAGGATGGATGGTTGAAATCGGAGACAGCTGTCTGTGGCTTGGCTAGGGAATGACCCTGGGCTCTCAAAGGTCTCGCGCGGAACCCGAAGCCGGGCATGAGATCATGCCGCACATGGAGGTGGGCGATGGCTATTCGAGGGAGCTGTCTCTGTGGGGCTGTGACATTCAAGCTACATACACCCACAAAGTTCTTCAGTCACTGTCACTGCGAAACGTGCCGCCGTGCGCATGGTGCCGCTTTCGTTTCTTGGACCGGTGTGCCTGATGATTGCTTCGAGTGGCTCACCGGAGCGGAGCAACTCACCGGCTATCGTTCATCGGAGCATGCGACGCGCAGCTTCTGTTCGCGCTGTGGAACTCACGTGAGGTATGTCTCAACCGATTGGCCGGGAACTGTCTATGTGCCGGTAGCAACTCTGTCGGATCCGATGGACCGTGATCCGGAGGATCACATTCACGCGGGCGAGGCCGTGTCGTGGTGCAGCTTGAACGACGAGTTGCCCAGGTATCTGGGATTTGGCGAAGACGACTGATCGTAGCGAGTCCCTGGGTGTGTGGGGCGCTAAGCTTGGGTAGGCAATCCACTCTGTTCAAGAGCCAGGAGGGCGCGCTTGCGTTCGATGCCTCCGGCATATCCCGTGAGAGTTCCGGTGCTGCCGAGAACTCGATGGCAGGGAACAAATATCGATAGCGGATTGCGTCCGGTGGCTGCACCAACCGCGCGTGCGGCGGTTGCCTTGTCGAGTGCTCGTGCGAGCGTTCCGTAGGTCGTCGTTTGACCGTATTCAATGTTGCCGATACCGGCCCAGACCCGGCGCTGAAATTTGGTCCCCTCTGCTGCAAGAGGCAGATCAAATGACCGTCGTCTGCCGGTGAAATACTCACTGAGCTGGCCTGAAGCTTTGACCAGGAGAGTTTCTGTAGGGTCTTCAGCCCAAGAAGTCTCGGCGCCATCAAAATGTCTTTGGCCGGCGAACCAGGCGCCGATGATTGCCGCGCGATTGGCAGCCAGAATCATCTCTCCAAGCTGTGTGTCGAACGTCATCCATTTGATCATGATTCATCCTCCGAAAGGCGACGCCACAGATGCAACGTCGCGTAACTGCGCCAGGGGCGCCATTGTTCGGCCGCCACATCAGCTTCGCGTGGTTTGCTGGTACCTAGCGCCTTCATCAGTGCAATGTCACCACTAGGCCAGGCATCGGGCCAAGAAAGGGCGCGTAAGGCGATGTACTGAGCAGTCCATGGGCCTATGCCAGGGAGGTCGCACAGACGTCTCTGGGTTTCCTCAACGTCAGCCGCAGGTGAGAGATCCAGACGTCCCGCGTTCATCTCGCGCGCGAGGGCCAGCAGCGCGTTCGCACGCTGGCGGACGATGCCCAATGAGGCGATCGATTCCGGAGTTGCAGCGGCGACAGTGTTTGGAGTCGGAAACACAAGATGAAGTTCATCCCATGGTGCTGCAACCGATTCGCCCATAGCCTTGGCGAAACGACCGGCGATCGTATGTGCTGCTTTGACTGTGATCTGCTGACCGAGGATGGCGCGCACTGCCATTTCAAACCCGTCGATGGCGCCAGGTACGCGAAGCCCTGGTGCGCCGACAGCCAACTCTCCGAGTGCATCCGTTACCGCATGTGGATCACATCCGAGGTCGAACACTTGCCGGACGCCGCCCAGAACCGCAGGAAGGGCGGGGAGCAGCTGGGTAGCAACCTCGACACTCAGGCTGCATCGATCAGGAATATGGCTGACTCGAACCCAACCCGTCAGTACTTTGCCCCGATGCTCCAGTCGGAGGGTTCGGGCCCAGGACCCGTCCGTAACACACTCGACTCCAGCGATGGAGCGTTTGTCCAAGAACGCGAGCAATCGTTCCCAATCAAAGGGCGGTCGGTAGCCGAGTTCAAAGCGAAGCTCCTCGTCGCGTTTTGTTCTTGACGCTGCGGTCCGCCGGAGTTCATTTGGCGAAAGGCCGTAGTGAGTGCGCATGGCCGCATTGAAGCGCCGCAGGCTGCTGAACCCCGCAGCTAGTGCTACTTGAGTCACCGGCAGCGTAGTGTCGGCGAGCAATCGTTTGGCCATAAGCAGTCGCTGAGTCTGTGCGTACTCTACTGGCGAAACCCCGAATTCGGCACGAAAAACGCGACGGAGGTGACGGTCAGTCACACCGAGTCGAACTGCAAGCTCAGTCATTCCTCCGGATTCAACTTCGCCGGCTTCGATTAATAGGGCTGCCGCAGCGGCGATTCGGATACCTGCGTCAACAGGACCCCATCCTGGCGCCAATTCTGGTCGACAGCGCATACAAGGTCGGAAGCCGGCAGCCTCAGCCGCAGCCGCATTCGAGAAGAACCGGCAGTTTTTTCGCTTCGGCGTGCGGGCCCTGCAAACTGGGCGACAGTAGATCCTTGTCGAAGTGACTCCTACATAGAAGCGCCCGTCAAATCGAGGATCATGGGCAAGCAGGGCGTCGTAACACGCAGAGTGGTCGGGGAGCATGGAAGCAGTATGTATGCTCTGCTGTGTCGATGCTAGCCGTTTTCGGACATGGTGTTTGATCCCATCGCATGCCGAAGCGCTTGGTCTGTTGTTCGAGCCCGAAGGGGCCGAAAGCACTGCCATAGTCTTGTGTGCGTGGTGTAAGGACTGGCGTTCGTGGTCTGAGGTTCTTGGGAGGTGCTAGCCTTGGATAGGAGTGGGGTTCACAGCAGCAACTGCGGGGAGCAAAGCTATGGGTAGCATTACCTTCGAGTACGATGAGGCCCGCAACATTGTATTCACTGTCGATGAATGGGAGATTAATACCGCTGAAGATGTCGACGAATTCTTCGGCCGATGCGAAGAGTTCTTCGAATCTGTCGGGAAGAAGTTCTACATGATCTCGCAGATTGACGGACTGCGCGTCTACGGAGAGATTTCAGATTGCTACGCCGAGAGAGCACGCACAGTTTTCGATACCTACATGCTCGGTTTTGCGCGTTGGGGAACGAATACCTGGGGACGCATGACGGTGCGGACCACTTCCGCTAAGGCGAACATACTGGCGAACATTTACGACACACGGGAGGAGGCTGTAAAGGCGCTCGAGAGGTTGGGGGATGCCTAGGCATTCGCAGTGCGATAAATGTGAGCGCCCGACCTGCTTCTGAACGTCGCCGAATTGTTTTGCCCTCGACAGAATTCTACGGGCTCAGAAAACGGGCACTTTGAGCCTTTCCAAGCGGGCTGTAAGGGATTCAGGCGTGTTTTGCGAAAACGAGAGGAACCTTATCCCCATACCTCGGATACGGTCGTTTTTTCCAGAGTGTCGGACAATCTCGGCATCACCGCAATATGCCTTTGAATCGTTCGGCAGGGTGAACTCAAACAAAACCACGCTGCCGACAGGAAACAACCGTTCGGTAGCGAGGAACATCCCGCTTGACGAGATGTCCTTCGTTTGTGCCATGAACTGCTCTCTCCCGGACCTGTCAAGGATGACCTCGAGCTTCACCACGATGCGCATCGATGCACGTGTTTTGATGCCGAGGAATTCTGAGACCTTTTCATCGATTTGGTCGGGTGCTTCATCGTCGGAAACAACAAGCTGAACAGTATCCGGCAGATACTGCTTCGCTGCTTGAAACTGGTCGGGTGTGGTGAGCAACGCAATCCTGGTGTCGCAACTGGCGGAGTCATCATTTCTAATGACTGTGAGGACCTCGTCAAGAGTAGCGTCAGCTAGTGGGAACTGAATGAGTATCGCGGTGAAGGGAATCTGGGTCACCAATTCCAGAGCGAGTTTGGCTCCGGGGAAGCGGTCAACCTCGAAGTGTTTGCGTTCCAGCAATGGTGCGAAGCGCTCGTACTTCTGAGCATCGACCCCGACGACCAGGACGTTCCGTTGTGTCATTCAGTGTGATCCATAGCCGTCTTGAGTACTCCATGAGCGGTACGGTGGTGAGCGAATCCTGCCGTTCCAGCTGAGGAGTCTAGCACCTCAAACTGGTGTTCGTCAGGAACTCTGCGCCACCTTGCGCCTGTGGTGTAAGAAGAAGCCTGCAGAAGACTGCGTCTCGTCAGGTTCGAGTCGGCTGTTGTCACGTCTGGTTCACGCAAAGACTGCCGGTTGCATACTTGAAGTGAGTTAGATCACGCGACGAAGGACGATAGAGACTTGGAGTTCTTTGCTCTCACGCACGATGACTATTTCGATCGTCTCACCCCTGCGTTGTAAGAGAGGCGCCAAGTCCCAGTAGGAGTAGTCAACTGCATCTCTGCCGTTGATCTTGAAAATCCTATCTCCGGCTCTGATGCCAGCATCGGCCGCAGGAGAATCGGGATGGACACGGAGTACGCGGACTGAATCCGGATCCTGCAACCTCAGGGAAAGGCCCGACATATTGTGTTCAAAAGAGTCATTGAAGGAGCCATTTGGCTCTACGTACAATCTCTTGCGTGCGAACTCGAACGTCAGGTTGAAGCGCGATAGCAGCCCCAGGCCTATCATGACTTCGTGGTGAAGTTCGTCACTCTGTTCTTCCGACACGAAGCTCGCAAGTATGTACTTGACGGTAAATCCTCCGATTTCAATCATCGGGATACGTGCGTAGTGCCCCAACATTTCTTCCTGCAGGATGTTGAATCCGAGGCTTCCAGGGAGAGCTTTTTTTGGGAGCTTGATGAGGTGCTCGCGATTGGTGCCGATCTGAGCCTGATCGTTGTATCCAAGATCCATCATCAGGTCGAGGTCCACCGTTCGCCCGTCGGAAAGGACGAGCTTGCCGGGAATTGACCACGCCCCGAATCCGAGAGGTGTCCAAGGAACGGCCTTTCCTTGACCTCGGTACTCGAACTCCTTGGGTTCGATGAGGGTGATTTTCATCGTGTCGAAATTGATCTCGACCACGAGGTTCTTGAGGAAGGTGCCGCTGACCTGGCCTATGCTTCCCGCCCACATGGATGCAGTGCCGGAGGTGGCCGGAGTGATCACGGCAGTTTGATCGGTGAATTCGATGCCCGGCAGACGGATAGTAATACCGGATGCAGTCGTGGCCGGAATTCGGTTCTCGTTGTCGTCAGCTCCAATGGATAACTCCCCGTCGGTCACAAGCCCAAGCTCGTCGACTTCGGGGCCACCCCAAAACAGCACAGGATCCCACATGAACCCATCGTCAAGCAGAAGCTTGACTTGGTGACCACTGATCTCGGCGTCAAAGCGAATGTCACCTCGGTAGATGTCGAATGGGAAGCTGGTAACGCCTGCATCACCGAGAAAGCGATAGCTCCCCGGAGTTGTAACGGGATCGGCATCTTGTGATGCTGAAGTGAATGGGCTGATCACGACAATCAGTGTCAGGGTCGCCGCGAAGTGGAGTAGTTTGTTGAAGTTCCTGAATTGGATATCTGCGGTTTTAGGGCTGCCGATAGTTTGATTCATCGCATATCTCCTTAAGTACGGACAGAGCGTGTGAAGAGATCGAGGAAGTGGGAAACGTATTCCTCAGAATCGAAGTGGGCGAACGAATAGGCGGGTGATAGTGCCCGATCTATAGCGGCCCTCAGGCTGTAGAGGAATTGACTGACGCAGAGATCGACATCCAGATCAGGGCGGAGTGTGCCGTCTGAAATGCCGAGTCGGAAGATTTCGCGAAGAGCCTCGGCGAGTTCGTCGTTGAGTCGTCGGAAGTCGTTGAATAGATGCTCGCTGATTTTTGAAGGATCTATACCTCGGTAGCTCCAGTAGGCCTGCAGGCGAACTGAACTGGGGTGTTCGCGCGAGAATTGAAAGAGAGCCTCGGCCCATAGGTGAATCTTCTCGAGTCCTGTTGCTGCCTCGGCCAAAGCTCTCTGCTGAACAGCCCAACGTCGGCCGAGATCTTCGGCGAATACCTGCAAAAAGATCTCATCCCGGCTTTTGAAGTACGCATACAGTGTTCGCCGTGTGTACTGGACTGCTGCCGCGATGTCGTCCATTGAGGTGGAGTCGATGTCTTTGGTGGAAATCAGCCTTCGAGTTGTGTCCACGATAAAGCTTCGTCGCGTTTCGAATTCGACCTCTCGGCGTGTCTTGGTGGGAATCTCTGCCATTATCACCTCCTGGGCAATACATTACACAGTACGTGTAATTCGACTCGAAGGTTTCATTCGAAGTCGAACTCCAGAGAAGTGATGCGCTGCACACGCTGTGGAAAGCTTCTGAACGCGAGCCTCATGCAAAATTCTCAACGCTGTTATTCAGAGGAGCGCAGCGACGAAAAAACTCCCGTCTAGGTTCAGAAATCTGTCGGCGAATAGTAGCTAGCATGTTACTGGATTGGAGGGGAGATCTTTCGACTCCGCTTCGCTACGCTCTAGATGACAACACCTGGTGGACGCAGGAACGAGCGTGATGCCAGGCGAGTTATGCAGAAGCCTTGCATGAGATCGCCCGCTGGTTTGAGGTGCGGGGTCGCCCTGTCTTTCAGTTTTCTAGCTTCCGAGCTTCCTCGTCAACCACCATCGCTGTCGCATCAAGCTCGAACAGTAGATCCTCGCGGCACACGTCACCAATGGTGCACACAGTGGGGACCTGATCGAGCCCTGCCTCATGCAAAACTCGCTCACAGGCTTTGGCATCTTCATGACGCTTGACGAAGGCCGTCGCCTGGCAGATGTCGACCAGTTCAGCATCCGCGGCTGCAAGCAGCGAGGTCACCGTTTCGAGAGTCGCGATAGCCTGCCTCTCAAAGTCAGCCGGGTGGGTGGAAAGGCCAGTGTCATCGATCGAGGCTGTACCAGAGACAAAGACATAGTTACAGTTCGATGCCTTCACATTGAGGCCTCTCGAGAAAGCCGAGCCGTATTCAGGGGCCTCGTTCTGTCGTGGATTATTGAGGCGGTCAATAGTCATCGTGCGGCCGTTTCGAGCGCGCATCGCCAGCAGATCAAGGGTGCACCATGACCCTCGGTGGTTGCACCCGCTGATGCCGGTGCTGGCCGGGATCGGTTCGCTCCCGCTCGCGTATAGTCCGTGGCGATCAAAGACCTCGTTGCGCACTCCATTGAATCCGTCGTACCAATCGAGGATGTCACGCAAGTAGAACCAGGTCCTGCGGATATCCGAAATACCCCAGCCCACGGAGTCGAGTATGCCTTCAACGGCTGCAAAGGTTAGGCGAGTCTCGCGTTTTGGTTCTGGACCGAGCTGGAGCTGCCGAGAGACATCAGCCAAGCTCAGAAATGAAATTTCCTGGCCACGAAATATACGACCGCAGACGATTTCGTTATGGACGATATCTTCGCTGATACCAAACGCCTTGCGGGCGGCGATGATGTGGGTGCCAGCGAAACCTGAGCCGACCAAGGGGAGACCCTCGATCACGGTCGGGGGAAGCGTGTCCGCAGGGAAACGTGAAAACGCGTCATTTCGTGCGTCGAGGACAGGGGCGATTGCGTCACCCTCTCCGAAGATACGTTCCTGCAGTATTACGGCTTGATGTGCATCAAGGGTTTCTGCGATGTTCTGGTACGCCTGAGTTGCCTCGATACTTGGAATCTCGAGAGGATCATGAGGTATCCAAGTGAGGAAGAGAAGATCGCCGCCAAAGTAAGAACGGATGGGCATCAACACCTCGTCATTTCGAACGATCGAGAGCGTCAAGCGCAAAGGCGTATGCGCCAATTGCGACAGCTAGGCTCGTACCCAGACACGACAGACCGACACCGACTCGTCGGGCTGCATCGTACTCCACCATGCGTTGAGATCCCGGGATTACTATTTGTTTGGGATCACCAGCGAGGAAGCGACTCTTCTGTTCGGAATCCTCGAGGTTGTAGGCTGCAACCTCCATTCGAGAAATGGTCGCACCAGAGAGCAGATCCAATCGGCCATTCATCTCGGCGACCATGGAAGGCAGGAACAGTTGCGCAGCGCCTGCGAGACCGCCGCCAATCACCACCAACCCGTCAACCAAGCTCGTGACCGATGCAACGGCATCGCCGACGACCTCTCCGAAGACCTGGAGGGTTCGTGTCGCGGCTTCACGGTCACCGGGTGTCTGGCCGTTGGCGATTTCGAAGATAGTCTTAGGTTTTGGACTATCGTTGACGTCCAGGCCCGTAAGCTGTGCGTAAACGTGACGAACTCCACGGATGCTCGCACCCTCTTCTGCAGGGAGGCGGTTGTCGAGCTTGTGACGGATCGCCCAGAGCTCGGCACCTCCAGAGTTGTCGCCAAGGAGTAGCCGGCCGTCATGCACGATTCCACCGCCGAAACCCGTACCCAGGGTTATGCCGAAGAGATTCCTGAATCGTTTCGGGCTGCCGGCACGCTGTAACTCATCGTTCACGCTTGGGAGAAAGCCGGCAATTGCCTCACCGTAGGCAAAAAGATCACCATCGTTGTTGATAAAGACAGGGATTCTGAAGTGGTCTTCGAGCATCGGCCCCAAAGCGACGCCACCACGGAAAGCCGGGAGGTTGGTGAGATTGCCGATGATGCCGGAGGGAAAGTCAGCTGGGCCGGGGAACGCAAAGCTGATGGCATCCGGCGGGTGGTCGAGGAGGTCGCAGACCTGCGAGAATCCGTTGATGATGCCTTTGAGACAGGCATCGAGGTCGTAGCCATTGGCGGGGAGAGTCACGGGATCGACAATCTCTCCTCTCGCACGCATGGCCGAGAAGACAAAATTCGTTCCCCCGGCGTCAAGGGTCATCACAGTTCTTGAATCGCTCTTGTGCGGTACCGTCACGCGGAGATGTCCCTTTCCTAATTGACGACTCTGCTGCCCGAGGTGGCAGACCCTCCGCCATCATAGATGGAAAAAGCTGAATCGACGACCATTTCCGGTGAAATGGTTTGCTCACATTGGCCGGCCAGCTCGCTTGAGTTCGAGTTTGGCGAACGATGGGTATGCTTGGAATTCTTGTGTGACGCCGAATACCTTGGACGAATGGACAGTCACAGTTGGTCCATACATCAGTGGGACGAGCGGCATTTCGTCGCGAAGAATCTTCACGATTTCACGCTTGTGAACATCGTTGGTAGGCATCGCTCGGTACCCGTCGAGAGCCTCGTCCATTGCAGGGCTGCGCCAGCGGCTGAGGTTCACTCGCGTCAAAATGTCGCCGTCTCTGTCGGGGATGGAGCGCGAAGAGAGAATGGACTCGAGGAAGTCGGCGGGGTTAGGGGTGTCGGAGATGAACCCGGCCAGAACGAGGTCATAGTTACCTGTTGCGGTTCGCCTCGAGTAATCATCGATGTCAAATGTGGGTTGGACGTCGAGCTTGATCCCGAGCTCGCCGAGCTGACTCGAAATCAGGTCGGCCGCCTCATGGGGATTTGGAAGATAAGGTCGGGCCTTCGGGATGAGAAGGGTCTTGAGTGGACGATTGACCGGACCGCCGGCCTTGTCGAGCATCGCCTTGGCCTTGTCGGAGTTATGAAACAGCATGTCAGGCATCGTCCCGAGTGCGGGAGGAAGGATGCCAGAAGCGGAAAATGTCAGTGTGCTCGAATAGAAGTGGCGAGCGAGACCATTGCGGTTGAGTGCCAATCCCAGCGCATGGCGAACATCCCGGTTGTCTAGCCACGGACGCTCGACGTTGAACCACAGGATGGCTGTTGAATCGCCGGGCTCGACTCGTTTGCGGATCGCCGACACACTCAGAGCCTCTGCCTCTGGTTTGGAGAGCGAGAACGTGAGATCAACTTTGTCGGTTGCAATAGCGTCAATGAGCGCCTGTGGAGTGCCGTCGGGTTTCCTCGGGTAGACCGTGATGGCAACATCCCCGATTTTCGCGTCTGCCCCTCGGTAGTGAGGGTTTCTCTCCAGGTGAAGGGTCTCCTGGCCGGGCTGTGATCCGGTGACGTATCGATAAGGACCGGTGCCGAGGACCTGAGTGCCGGCCAGACTGTAAACGACGAGCGCTGGGTTGGACAGAACATGTGCGAAGCGTGCGTCTGGCCGTTTCAAGGTGAAGAAGAGTCGGTCTCCCTTGAGTTCGACGTCGGCACGATCTCGCAACATGTGGTGGCCGTTGAGAGAGTTGTAAACATGTGCAGGTGTCATCTCGGTGCCGTCCGAAAACAGGATTTCAGACTTGACGACAGCGCTGAACACCAAGGCTTCACCACGTTTCGTCTCGGGTTTGAGTTCCTCTGTGAAGAGCGTGGGTTGTGGACGCTGATCTCCAGACAACGCTATGAACGTTGTCTCGAAAACCTGTTTCATCACAAAGTAGTTGACAAAATCAGCGGTGCCTCGGGGATCCAGTTTCTGGATCGGTGCTGTTACCCCCACTCGCAACGCGCAGCTCTCTTGCGTGTTCATGTTGTTCCCCTCCCCTGAATGACCGCACAGAGAATTTGGCACGACCTCTGATGTGAGATTTCCCGGTTTCTCTCTGGATCGTGCGTTCTGCTGTTCGGTCGAAACTCGCTGCACTCAATTATAGCTTGGCAGCTGTGATTGCCGAGAGGCTCGGCTATCATCGGTTGTCCGCGCGCCAATGTACGCGGCCAAGGAGGTACGATGTTCGGTCATCCCAAAGGTTTGAGAACTCTCTTTTTCACCGAGTTCTGGGAGCGTTTCAGCTTCTACGGTATCCGAGCGATTCTAGTGCTCTACATGACCGCCGGCACAGAGTTCGGCGGGCTTGGGTTCTCGACCACAAAGGCAGCTACGATCTATGGCTGGTACCTGATGTTGGTCTATCTCACAGCGCTACCGGGAGGCATCCTGGCCGACAAAGTCATGGGCCAACGGCGAGCGGTAATGCTCGGCGGGGCGATCATCGCCGCCGGCAATTTCGCCTTGGTGATTCACAGTATCTCTTCGTTCTACGTTGGTCTCGCCCTGGTCATTATTGGTACCGGATTTCTCAAACCCAACGTCAGCACGATGGTCGGAGGCCTTTACGAGGAGAATGATCCGCGGCGAGATGGTGGCTTCACGATCTTCTACATGGGAATAAACTTGGGTGCTTTCATCGCTCCGCTAGCGGTAGGGTGGATTGCACAGAGTTCAGGGTTCCTGAGCTGGATGTCGGCGCTTGGATTTGACTTGGTTGCAGGATGGAACCTCGCCTTTGCACTTGCCGGCGTAGGTATGATCTTTGGACTGATCCAGTTCAAGATCAGTGGAGATGCGCTTCTTGGGGATATAGGCAAAGCACCGAGCGCCAAGGCGTCCACTGACGAGACCGAAGCAAACGCCGAACGGACACCACTGACTGGTGAAGACCGAAAACATTTGGCTGTGATTGGAGTCCTGTTCTTCTTTGCAATGCTTTTTTGGAGCGCGTTCGAGCAGGCCGGGTCGAGCCTCAACCTCTTTGCGCGTGATTTCACACGCAACACTATCTTCGGTTTTGATTTTCCATCGAGCTGGTTCCAATCGGTTGGAGCCTTGCTCATCATCCTCCTGGCACCGGGGTTCTCGTGGCTCTGGATCAAACTCGCGTCTGTAAACAGGGAACCGACTGGGCCGACGAAATTCGCTCTAGGTTTGCTGGGCGTGGGCCTGGGGTTTGTTGTGCTGGTCTTTGCGACGATGGTATCGGGCCCC
Organism: bacterium; assembly: GCA_024229275.1. Lineage (GTDB taxonomy): Bacteria > Acidobacteriota > Thermoanaerobaculia > Thermoanaerobaculales > Sulfomarinibacteraceae > JAAESQ01. The sequence goes on from JAAESQ010000732.1 coordinate 14,829, forward strand.
GATGGCGTCAGAGTAAGTCCCCTGTGGCTGGCGAGCTGCTTCCTGTTTCACACGATGGGTGAGCTGTGTCTGAGCCCGGTTGGACTGAGCTTGATGACCAAGCTCGCACCAAAACAGATCGGATCGTTCGTTATGGGTCTGTGGTTCACTTCCACAGCCTTTGGTAACGGTCTCGGTGGTTGGGTTGCCGGACACTACGACACGGCAGGAGGATCTTCGTTGACGACGCTCTTTGGAGGTGTTGCGGTCTATACACTGGCGGCGGCGGTGTTGTTGGCCCTGCTGATTAGGCCGATTCGCAAGATGCTCGGGGCGGTGTAGGGACCTGAAAGAGAAATAGACGCAGAGGCGCACACACCTGTGCGCCTCTGCTTTTGATTTGTTATCTACGGATCAACGAACTCTCCGTCGATCATGCGTGGCACTGGCGCAGGGCTGTCGTCTCGAAGTTCCTCTGGGAGGAGTTCTTGTGGCCAATCCTGGTAGCACACGGGCCTCAGAAAACGGCGAATAGAAGCACTGCCGACCGAGGTGAATCGACCATCCGTTGTGGCGGGAAACGGCCCGCCGTGGTGCATCGCATGGCAGACTTCAACACCGGTCGGAAAGCCGCCGAAGACAAGGCGACCAACTCGCTCTTCGAGTAGTGGGAGAACCTCGCCATAGTGATCGAGATCAGATGCTATGGCGTGAACCGTGCCGGTGAGCTGGCCTCCGAGGAGTTGGATGACATCGTACAGTTCAAACTCGTTGCCACAGATGATCGCCAGAGTGCTCGGGCCAAAAACTTCCTCAGCTAGCCACGGATGGTCGAGGAAGTCCATTGCGGTGGCTTCAAGCAAGGCTGGGTGACCGGTACATGTTGTGTCCGGAGCGTCCAGTTTGCCGGCCCGTAGCCTGACACCTGGTGTTGCAGCGAGTTTCGACAGTCCCTTGTAGTAACTGTTACAGATTCCAGAGTGAAGCATTGGGCCGGGATCAACGTCAGTGATCGTGTCGGCGAGGCGATCGATGAAGGTTGTTGTTTCCTCACTCGCGAGAAGAAGAATGAGGCCTGGATTTGTACAGAACTGACCTACTCCGAGCGTGACGGATGCTGCCAGGCCGTTCACGATGTCTTCACTCCGCTCAGCCAGTGCTCCAGGCATGATGATTGTGGGGTTGACACTGCCCATTTCAGCAAAAACGGGGATTGGGCGATCGCGAGTCATGGCAGCATCAAGTAGTGCAGTGCCGCCCGCGAATGACCCGGTGAACCCTACTGCTCGCGTCGATGGATGCCGAACCAGCGCAACACCGACTTCATGGCCAGCCCCGTGCACGAGTGAGAAAGTGCCCTCTGGAAAACCGCACGCCTCGACGGCCGCGATGATCGCTCGACCTACCATCTCGGAAGCGCCGGGATGGTTCGGGTGAGCCTTGACGATAACGGGGCATCCAGCCGCTATCGCCGCTGCGGTATCGCCTCCAGCTGCGGAGAACGCGAAAGGGAAGTTGCTCGCACCGAAGACGACAACTGGCCCGATCGGCGCCTGTATCTGACGGACGTCGGGTTTGGCCAGTGGTGCTCGGGTCGGATTTGCAGTGTCGATCCGCGCATCGAGATAGCGTCCCTGCCGGACGACCTCACCGAAGAGGCGCAGTTGGTTGCAGGTTCGAGCGCGCTCGCCCTCCAGACGGGCCAGCGGAAGGCCTGTTTCCTGTCGAGTGCGCTCGAGAAGATCACCGCCGAGAGATTCGATTCGATCCGCGATGTGGTCGAGGAGATGCGCGCGGTCCTTGCGGCCGAGCCGGCGAAGCTCGACCTTTGCTAGCACTGCGAGACGTAGGGCACGATCGATTTCATCTGCGGTGGCGTCCAGAAACGCCGGCTCCAATGTCGCGCCGCTGACCGGGTCTTCAGCCCAGAAGCGGTTGGATCCCTCGCCTGATTGTTCCAGTCCAATGAGTTGCTCTCCCAGTAGACGCATTCGTTCCTCCTGCCTTGCAGCGGTCATGAGGATACGACTGGATTGGCGGCCAGTGCGCGCCGGATCAAAGTGCGAACCTCTCGAGCCTGGTCTTGACCGATTTCCAGGCGTGGCGGACGCACTGTTTCAAAACCCATCCCGACCTCTGCTTGTACCATCTTAATCAGCTGAACGAATTCCGGCACGGTATCGAGCCGAAGAAGTGGAAGAAACCACTCATACAGGGCGCGAGCTTCGTCGTATTTGCCAGTCATTGCGAGATCGTACAACCGCATAGACTCAACAGGGAGAGCGTTCACGAGGCCGGCGATCCAACCGACTGCGCCAGCGGCAATACCCTCAACGATGATGTCGTCGAGTCCAACGAAGAGAGCGAGTCGATCACCGGCTGAAGCCTGAATTGCCGTGAGTCGGCGAATATCTCCGCTTGATTCCTTGATCGCACCGAGATTTGTGTGTCGTTCGGCAAGAGCGGAAATTTGCTCTGGTAGGACATCTGTGCCGTAGGCAATGGGGTTGTTGTAGAGCATTGCCGGGAGCGAAGTGGCTTCAAGGACAGAACTGAAGTGAGCTTCAGTTTCACGCCAACTGCCGGCATGAACATAGGGTGGGAGAACCATCAGTGCACCGGCGCCGCGCTCAGCCGCTCCTCGCGCCAACCGGCAGGAATCTGCCGTGCTCGCTGCCGCAACGCCGGGCATCACAGGAACTCGTCCGTCAACCCCAGCGACACAACTCTCGACGAGATCGAGCTTCTCTTCGATGCTCAGGGTTGCACCTTCGCCCAGCGAACCGCAAGGAACGATTCCAGTGGAACCGTGCTCGACGAGCCAGTCGACATGCTTCTTGACGAAATCGTGGTCAATATGGAGATCTTCGGTGAAGGGTGTGGTAATCGCCGGCATCACGCCGGCCCATTGCATTTTTTGAGACATTAGATTCCTCCTTGGTGAAACCGAATACCGGTGCGAAACGGGTCGTTTTGATCGAAGAGGAGCTTCGATTCTGCGGTGACATAAGCACTGCCAGTA
>JAAESQ010000733.1 GCA_024229275.1 bacterium
GCAGGGGCTGCCGTGGCCGGCAAAACAGAAAGGCCTGGGCGTGACGTGGGAGATACCGCGATGCGGATCAACAGCGCCCGGCCAGCTCGCCCTCAAGGCGAGGAAAAGAAGAGGCCCCAGACGGTGGACCGCTTAGAGGCGGTCGACAAATAAGGTTCATCCGTTGGAAGCGTAGGGTGAGTTGAAAGAGTGTGGACATGATGGTCCGATCTGGAGTTGTTCAAAAGACTTCAGAAAGGAGATTCCAGCATGTCCACGAGTTTGTTGTACCACGGATTCGGGGTGCGTGACTACCGGTACGTGAGCACACGGTATGTGGCGGGGGGCGTGGTGTTTGTGATCGAGCGGAAGCCGGATACGTATTGCTGCGCCGCCTGTGGCTCGCAGAACGTGTGGCGCCATGGGGTGATGGTGCGGTCGTTTCGGACCGTGCCCCTCGGCAGCAAGCGGGTGGAGTTGGAGGCCGAGATCCCTCGGCTGGCCTGCCAGGACTGTGGACTCGTGCGTCAGGCGGCGGTCGGTTTCGCCGAGCCGAGACGGACCTACACCAAGTCGTTTGCACGCTACGTGCTGGAACTGTCGCGGCACATGACGATCAAAGACGTGGCCTGTCACCTGGGTGTCGGCTGGGACGTGGTCAAGGAAATCCAGAAGAAGTTCCTTCACAAACACTTCGACAAACCGAAGTTGAAGCACGTCAAGCAGATCGCCATCGACGAGATTTCCACCGGCAAGGGGCACAAGTACGTGACCATCGTGCTGGACCTCAAAAGCGGCGCGGTTCTCCACGTGGGCCGGGGAAAAGGCGGCGATGCGCTGCTGCCTTTTTGGAGACGGCTCCGCACCAGCCATGCCAGAATCGAGGCCGTGGCCACCGACATGTCGCCCGCCTACATCGACGCCGTGACTACGAACCTGCCGGAGGCGACGCTGGTCTTCGACCGATTCCATGTGATCAAGCTCTACAACGAGAAGCTTTCCGATTTGCGTCGTGATCTGCACCGCCAACTGGCCGACACGATGCAAAAGGAGGTGCTCAAAGGTGTCCGTTGGCTGCTCTTGAAACGCCCGGAAAACCTCGACGCCTCCCGCCGGGAGCCCGAGCGGCTTCAGGAAGCGTTGCGGCTGAACGAGCCGTTGGCCATCGCCTATCAGCTCAAAGACGAACTCAACGAGATCTGGGAACAGGACGACCAGGAGACGGCGGAAGCCCTGCTGTTGGACTGGATTGTGTACGCCGAGTCGACGGGCATCCGCATGCTCAAGCAATTTGCCAAGACGCTTCGCGTTCATGGCTTCGGCATCCTCGCCTGGTACGACTATCCCATCTCGACCGGGCCGCTGGAAGGCACCAACAACAAGATCAAGACCATGAAACGCCAGGCTTACGGCTTCCGAGACCCCGAATTCCTTCGCCTCAAAATCCTCGCCATCCATCGAACAACCTACGCTTTGGTCGGATGAACCACAATTAAGTACCGGATACTTTCACGTTTTCGCCCGAAGAAGCGGGCGGTCGGGCACGCAATCCGGTAGGTTATTGTTTTCCAATGACTTACTACAGAATCCTAAATTCCCGACACAACCGATCGTGATCAGAACACAAGACCTCACCAAAGCCTACGGCGA
>JAAESQ010000734.1 GCA_024229275.1 bacterium
AGCCATGTTTTGGTTACCGAAAAGGCGGTAAGAAAGAGGAGCACGGTGAAAACTGTGAGCACCGCAAGTACGAGCACCACGATCCGAGCGCTCAATGAACGCATACTGAAAGACCGGGCCACTACTACACCCGATTCCACTGCCGTTCGTTCGGAACCCTCATTCCTCGCCACGTTGCCTCTCTCCTGATTGATCCCAGCCAATAACCGCGATCCGAAGGTCACCAGACTGCCTCAACCTCCTCCTCATGAAAAACTTAGATCGAGGGTATCATTCCCGCTGTTCTCGACCTCAGAAGGCAAGCAGCTTCAGGTGAATCAGGCCGGTCCGGCCGAACCTTGAGCAGATTCCAGGTGGCCCCGGACTGCCGATGTGATGATCCAGGAGTTTCCACGTCCACCAGATTCTCATTTCCGAATCACATGCTAGGGTTGCGCCATGGTGCGGAGCGGCGACAGACACGATCTTAAGCTCAGTGAGGCGGGAAGTGGGGGTGATGGCCAAGACACACTCGACACCCTTCTTCGCTCAACCTTTGGTCACACTGCCTTCCGGCCACTGCAAAAGGACGTTTGTCAATCGGTCGCGGAGGGCAGCGACGCGCTCCTAGTCATGCCCACGGGCGCAGGAAAGTCTCTGTGCTATCAACTCCCGGGACTGGCGCGAGGAGGCACAACTCTCGTTCTTTCTCCACTCATCGCGCTGATGGAAGACCAAGTCCAGGGATTACACTCAGTTGGGGTCGCCGCTGACCGAATCCACTCCGGTCGAAACCGGGAAACTTCACGCGCAGTTTGTCGAGCGTATCTTGCAGGAAAGCTCGGCTTTCTCTTCGTCGCACCGGAACGACTCGCTGTGCCCGGGTTTCCTGAATTGTTGGCCCGCAGGCCCCCGGTACTGATCGCAGTCGACGAGGCACACTGCATCTCACACTGGGGTCACGACTTCCGCCCAGAGTACCGAATGCTCGGAGAGCGCCTACCACTCCTGCGACCCGCCCCCGTTATCGCGCTGACCGCAACTGCGACGCCAACGGTCCAGCAGGACATCATCGACCAACTCGACATCCCAAAGGCGAAACGGTTCATTCATGGCTTCCGACGCACCAATCTCGCAGTAGAGGTCATCGAGGCGAAGCCGTCAGCGCGTGGCCCGCTCGCAGCCAAGATCCTCGCAGATCCTGCTCGACGACCAGCAATCATCTACACACCATCACGTAAAGAAACCGAAGCACTCGCCCAGACTCTCAATGCAAGTTTTCCATCAGCTGCATACCACGCCGGTTTGCCCGCCACTGCACGCGATCGGGCTCAGCACGCATTCTTGAACGATGACATCGAGGTGATCGTTGCGACGATCGCATTCGGCATGGGAGTAGACAAAGCCAATGTCCGTACGGTCATCCACACCGCTGCACCCGGCACTTTGGAGGGCTACTACCAGGAAATCGGTCGTGCTGGCCGCGACGGCGACCCTGCGCGAGCAATCCTTCTCTTTTCCTGGGCAGACCGTCGCACACACGAGTACTTCCTCGAACGGGACTATCCCGACATCAGCATCCTTGACCGCGTTTTCCGCACTCTCTCCGACCGACCGCGCGCGTCGGAGAAACTGCGGAACGCACTCGACATGGACGAGGATGTCTTCACGACTGCTCTGGAGAAACTGTGGATCCACGGTGGAGCGATCGTCGATCCCGAAGAGAACGCTTCGCGTGGACACACCGGATGGAAAAAGGGCTACCTCACCCAACGAACCCATCGCGAGAGTCAGATCGAGCATATGGTCGGCTTTGCCTCCGGCCGCGGATGCAGAATGCTCGGCCTTGTCGGGCACTTCGGCGATCGACACGACTCCGGCAAGCCGTGCGGCACTTGCGACCAGTGCGCTCCCCAAGACTGTGTCGCAAAGACTTTTCGTCAACCGAACGATGACGAACTTAGAGTACTCAGGGCAGTTCTGAGATTTCTCTCAGACAGAGACGGAACCAGCACGGGTCAGCTACACACCGAAGTCGGCAAGATCAGCCGTATCGGACGCACGCCGTTCGAGGCCCTGCTCGACGGTCTGGCAGAAAGCACGCTGATCGATCTCAGCGCAGAGTCATTCGAGAAGGACGGCCGAACCATTCGATATCAGAGAGTTTGGTTGACCCGACAGGGTCGTCGTGCCGGTGACCAAGAGCTTGCCATGATCCGAGTTCATGACGAAATCGTCGCACCATCACCTTCGCCGCGAATCCGTAAGCGCAGCAAACGCAAGGCGACGCCAACAAAGTCAGCTCCATCCAAAACCACAACACAACTCGACGCGAGTGATGAAATCCTCTTCGACAAGCTGAGGGAATGGCGCCTCAAAGCGGCAAAAAAGCGGAGGGTTCCAGCCTTTCACATTCTGTCGAATAAAACTCTTGCGGCACTCTGTCGCGCCCGACCGGCCGATGAAGACGAGCTTTACGAAGTGCCGGGAGTGGGCCCGGCGACGGTGAGGAAGTACGGAGCCCTCATCTTGAAGATGGTGAGGGAGAGTGCAGTCGCGAAGGACTAGCTCTAATCCAACCTACTTGTGTTCGAATCCTCAAAGCCAAGATCTATCCGACGTCAGGTGCTCCCAGCGTTCTTCCCGTGCGTGGATTGTCGCCCTTTAGGCTCGACTCCCCATCTGGATGAGCGGGAGTTCGTAAGCCGGAGGAACCGCCTGCGAACTCAAACCGCTCCCACCAGCGTAGACCAGCTGAGCTGGTATCCCTTTTCATCATTCATCATTTGGCCTACGCCGACTCAGCCGACTCGTTCAAGCTAATCAGGCTGCTGAGGAACTCTTCCAAGTTATCGCGAGCAGTATCAGACAGCAGCGCAAATTCGATACCAACCCGGTAGCGTGAGGTGTCCTTTTTAGGATATGGATCGATATAGGCAATCCGACCGTGACCACCAAAAGGACTCTCCCCGAGAGTGATCTCGAACGGTACGACATCGTCCTTGCGCGGTCGCACATCGGCATCTACGAGCATGCCGGACAGACTGATCTTCTTGACCTCGAACTGCGCCTGCGGCTGGTCATCGACAACACCGCTGACTTCCGAGACGAAACGGCCAAAGATCTGGGCACCCGGATCCAGAACCGCCGAATTCTCAATCACGCGCTGCAGCTGAAGCGTGGTCTCACTGAGTACGTCTTCAAACTGAACTCCGGCCCGGAAAATTGGCGCGAATCCGCCCTCGGCGCGCTTAGTCTTGCCGAGAACACACCACATGACTCGACCGGCAACATCCATCTCTCGGTCACTATGGTTGATTCGAAACGAATAGCTACGACCTACAATCAAGCTATTCTGGGTCTCGATGGCCATCCCCGCAGCGCTGAGGTTGATGACGCTAACATCGATTCGCACTACGAAAGCCCCATCGACGCCTTTGACGTCGTAGCGACGATAACGTCGCCGACTTGACCGATCCATGGTCTCCTCCGACCTTCTCTCTCACGCCTCTCAAACTGGAGTCAAACGGTAAGACAACTACTTATCAGGAAGAGTATGGCCTCCAGGCCTCTTCGTCAACTTTGTTTACATGGACTCATTCCCTGACCGACGGTGATTTCGTGCCAATTTCTCCTGCACAACCTCTGTTGCGAAGCACTCCGGCCCCGTCACTCTGCAATCTCTGGACTGCTGCTGCGGTTGATGAAACCTAAACTGAGCGATTCTTCCGGATGAGATGTGCCAAGATCTTGATGTTCTGGTGCTTGCGACAAGCGGAGGCGTACCCTTCGGTACGTCGAGCATTGGCGCTATGTCCAGGGCGCAAGAGATTGGTGCAGATCGCCGGTGAGAATCGCTCAATTTAGGTGAAACAAACTGCAATGTGAGCAAGGACACAGAACCTGATCACCCCGAGAGGAGTAAACTGTCTCCATCGTTCAATGAGACAGGTGTTGCGATTTCGATGCAGCTCCTGAATATGCATCGTCGCGGCCGTCGGTCGCGTCATTGTTGGAGGGAGAACCAATGAACCATCTCACGTTTCGCCGTGTCTTTGGATTACTGACGCTCGCGACCTTGATCGCCGTCCCGGGGCTCACCGCCGAATTGACTCTTCACGAAACCACATTCCCGGAGAGTCGCAACACTGACGTCGACTTCTCTCGAACCACAAAGGCGCCGAATGCCACGCTGACGGCAGACGTCAAACACAGGGAAGGTCACGCCGAGATTTCGGTCAGATTCAAAAACATGAAACCCGCAGTCCTGTTCGGTGGCGACATCACCAGTTATGTACTGTGGGCGATCTCAAGCGATGGCGATTGGGAGAACCTCGGCGAACTCTGGGTTCGCAAGGCAAACGACAAGGTCGAACTCACAAGCGCACTGAAGGCCTTCGCCCTGATCGTGACCGCCGAGGCTTATCCTCTCGTCTCTCAGCCCTCCGAGCTTGTTCTTTTCACGTCGATGCCCGGTGACGACAAACGCGCGATATCGAAGCCTTTCACCTTTTCCGATCTCGCACCGGCGCCGACCACTGGAATGATCTCCATTGCCAACGTTCAGTGGGACAGTTCAGAACCCATGGATCTACTGCAGGCCGAAAAGGCTGTTGAACTCGCCCAGCGTGTAGGTGCAGCGGACTACACTCCGCAGCTCCTGCGGGAGGCGACCCTCGCACTTGCACAGGCACAAGCCTTGGCGAAGACACCATCACCGAAGAAGGAGATCATCGACCATTCCCGACGCGCGGTCTCCCGATCCAGCGACGCCATCCAGACCACACTTCGAACCAAAGAACGAGAGGAAATCGAGCGCCAGATTGCAGAGCGCAAAGCAGAAATGGAATCTCTTGAGCAACGCGCCCGCGACGCTGAATCCATGGCGAGTACAGCCAAGCTGCACCTCGCCGAAGCGACTACACAAAAGGCGACGGCCGACGCCGCCATCTTAGCCGCAACAGCAGAGCTGACCCGGGTTCGAGCGGAGAAGACTGCCATGGAGGCTGAGCGCGAAGCACTCCTGGCCGAAAAGACATCACTCGAAACGCAACAGCAGAACCTCCAGGTCTCGATAGCCGAGATGAGCGAACGTGCCGAAAAGCTACACAAAGAGCGTGAACAGCTTGCCTCGAGATTGCAGTCAGCTCTCTCGCACGTTGCCGACACTCAAAACTCGGCCCGCGGGATGATCGTCAATCTGCCCGACATCCTCTTCGACACCAACGAAGCAACACTCAAGCAGGAAGCACGAGTTGTCATCGCAAAGCTCTCTGGAATTCTCCTCATTATCTCGGAACTCAATCTCCGCATCGAAGGGCACACCGACGCTACCGGTAGCGATACCCACAATCAATCGCTGTCTGAACGCCGAGCCAGCTCTGTCAAGGATTTCCTCGCCGGACAAGGTATCAACATCAACCGAATAGTGGCTGTCGGCTATGGCGAGAATCGTCCGGTTGCCGAAAACGAGACTCGCGAGGGTCGGAGCAAGAACCGCCGCGTCGAAATCGTCATGAATACCGGCGAGGTCGCCGAGGACTCAAACTACTAGATCGCCTTTGCAGCAGCACTAGCAAACGAGTACGCCGGTGGACCTGCCGCCCGACAGACCTTGGCGGCAGCGTCCTCACCGATTCTCCCAACGCCTCCCCGTGCGGAGCCAGGCACACGCCGCCGAGCAGGAGCTTCTCCAAAGCTGGCTTCTCTTGCCGCTTTCAAGCTTCCACACCTCACAATTCTTCGACCACCACAAATCGACAGAGTGGAATCCGGTTTCCTCATTCACCTTTCATCATTCCTCATTTCCCCCACGTCTATCTCGTCTCTTTTCTTCCCTTTTCCGCCACTCGCAACCGTTCAGCCACCAATTTCTCACATTCCTCCTTGCCAGAAGGCCCTCCCGGGTTTATCCTTTGCCATTGTGAAACGGTTCACGTGCTTCGCGCGCGCGAATCAGATTCACATCGATCCCACTCCTGCCCAGCAGGTTGACTCACCTGGAGGTCTTAGATGGTAAAACCGCGAATGGTCATGATTGACGGCAACGAAGCTGCAGCTTCGGTTGCGCACCGCATTAATGATGTGTGTGCGATCTACCCGATCACACCCTCGTCCAACATGGGCGAGTTTGCTGACGAATGGTCTGCACAGGGCAAGACCAATATCTGGGGAACAGTCCCGGATGTCATCGAGATGCAGTCCGAAGCCGGCGCAGCAGGCGCAGTTCACGGCTCGTTACAGGCTGGTGCGTTGACGACTACGTTCACAGCGTCGCAGGGCCTCCTGCTTATGATCCCGAACATGTACAAGATCGCCGGTGAGTTGACGTCGGCCGTCTTCCATGTCTCAGCGCGAACAGTTGCTACTCACGCGCTGTCGATCTTTGGCGACCACAGCGATATCAATGCTTGCCGGCAGACCGGTTGGGCGCTTCTGTCGTCCAACTCGGTGCAGGAAGCCCACGATTTCGCCTGCATCGCACAGCGCGCGACTTTGAAGAGCAGGATTCCCTATCTGCACTTCTTCGACGGTTTCCGCACTTCGCACGAAGTGGCGTCGATGGAAATGCTCTCGAACGACGTGCTGAAGGCAATGATCACGGACGATCTCATCCAAGGTCATCGCGATCGTGCCCTTTCCCCCGATCGCCCGATGGTACGCGGCACGGCCCAGAATCCTGACACCTTCTTCCAGGCCCGAGAGTCGATCAACGGCATCTACGACGAAGGCGCAAGCCACGCCGTCGAGGCAATGGAGAAGTTCGCAGAGCTGACCGGCCGTCGCTACAACCTTTTTGACTACGTCGGCGACCCCGAGGCGGAGCGCGTCGTAATCATCATGGGATCTGGCGCCGAGGCCGTCCACGAGATGGTCGACTGGTTGAACGCTCAGGGCGAAAAAGTCGGCGTGCTCAAGGTTCGCCTCTATCGTCCGTTCTCGCTCAGTCATTTCGTAGCTGCGCTCCCCAAGACCACGAAAAAGATCTCGGTCATGGATCGCACCAAAGAGCCCGGCTGCCTCGGCGAGCCACTCTACATGGACGTCCTCACGGCACTTCAGGAAACTCGTACCGAGGGCAACAGTCCATTTGCGAAGGAACCTCTTGTAGTCGGCGGTCGCTACGGCCTGTCGTCGAAGGAGTTCAACGCCGGAATGGTGAAGGCGATCTTCGACAACCTTGCAGCTGACAAGCCGAGGAATCACTTCACGGTCGGCATCGTAGACGACGTCACGCATCTCTCTCTTGACGTTGACGATGAATTTGAGATCGCGCCGAAAGACGTCTTCCAGGGCCTCTTCTTCGGCCTTGGCGCGGACGGCACCGTGGGCGCCAATAAAAACTCAATCAAGATCATCGGTGAGGAAACCGACAACTACGGCCAAGGCTACTTCGTCTACGATTCGAAGAAGGCCGGCGCCGTGACGGTCTCTCACCTGCGCTTTGGCCCCCGGCCAATTCAGTCCTCATATCTGATTAAGAAGGCGAATTTTGTCGCCTGTCATCAGTGGGTGTTCATCGAGAAACTCGACATGCTCGAGTACGCCCAACCCGGCGCCACCTTCCTGGTCAACTCGCCGTACGGTCCAGACAAGATCTGGGCCGAGTTCCCACGCGAAGTCCAAGAAGCGATCATCGAGAAGGGCCTCAAGCTCTACTGCATCGACGCCACCAAGGTTGCCAGCGAGACCGGAATGGGCCGCCGTACCAACACCATCATGCAAACCTGCTTCTTCGCGATCTCCGGCATCTTGCCGCGCGATGAGGCGATTGCCAAAATCAAGGAAGCCATCAAGAAGACTTACGGCGTGAAGGGCGACGAGATCGTCCAACTCAACTACGACGCAGTCGACGGGACACTCGCCAACCTGCACGAAGTCAAGGTCCCGACCGCGGCATCTGCAACCAAGATCCGTCCGCCGATCGTATCCGAAAAGGCGCCAGACCTGGTCCAGAAGGTCACCTCCGTGATGATCGCGGGCAAAGGCGACCTGCTTCCAGTCAGCGCCTTCCCTCCGGACGGCACCTGGCCAACCGCGACCACCCAGTGGGAGAAACGCAACATCGCACTCGAAATCCCGGTTTGGGACGAGAGCCTGTGCATCCAGTGCAACAAATGCGCACTGGTCTGCCCGCATGCGGCGATCCGCGCCAAGGTCTACGATCCGGAGCAGCTCGAAGGCGCCCCGGAAACCTTCAAGGCGGTCGACTACAAGGCGAAGGACTTCAAAGGCAAGAAGTACACCATTCAGGTCGCACCTGAAGACTGCACCGGTTGCACGCTGTGCGTCAAGGTCTGCCCGGCCAAGGACAAGTCGAATCCGAAGCACAAGTCGCTCGATATGGAACTGCAGATGCCGCTCAGAGAGTCGGAAGCTGCCAACTACGAGTTCTTCCTCGGACTACCCGAGGTCGATCGCACAGCTGTCAAGATCGACGTCAAGGGCTCGCAGTTCTTCCAGCCCCTGTTCGAGTTCTCCGGCGCCTGCGAGGGTTGCGGCGAGACCCCGTATGTCAAGTTGCTCACCCAGCTTTTCGGTGACCGTGCATTGATCGGAAACGCCACTGGCTGTTCCTCGATTTACGGCGGCAACCTCCCGACGACACCTTATTGTGTCGATCCGGATGGTCGTGGCCCGGCATGGAACAACTCCCTCTTCGAGGACAACGCCGAGTTCTCGCTCGGTTATCGCCTGGCCGTCGACCAGACTCGCGAACGCGCCGAGAAGGTGCTCAAGGATCTGTCTTCACAGCTCGGTGACAACCTCGTAGACGGCCTGCTCACTGCCGAGCAGAACGACGAAACCGGCATCGCCGCACAGCGCGAGCGCGTCGAGGAGCTGCGTAAGAAGCTGACGAAGATCAGCGGCCCTGAATCAGTAGAACTCGGCAACATCGCCGACTACCTTGTCAAAAAGAGCATCTGGGGGGTCGGTGGCGACGGTTGGGCCTACGACATCGGATACGGCGGCCTCGACCACGTCATGGCGATGGGGCGCGACGTCAACCTTCTCGTGCTCGACACCGGCGTGTACTCCAACACCGGTGGTCAGGCTTCGAAGGCAACCCCGATGGCAGCCTCAGCCAAGTTCGCAATGAGCGGCAAAGAGATTGCACGCAAGGATCTCGGCCTGATGGCGATGGCCTACGGACATGTCTACGTCGCACAGATCGCCTTTGGCTCGAAGGACAATCAAACCGTTCGTGCGTTCCTTGAGGCCGAGGCCTATCCGGGACCGTCCCTGATCATCGCGTACTCACACTGCATCGCGCACGGCTTCAATCTGGCCAACGGAATCGAGCATCAGCAGATGGCAGTGGACTCCGGCGCATGGCCGCTCTACCGCTTCGATCCGCGCCGCGCAGCGGCTGGTGAAAACCCGCTCAAGATGGACTGCAAAGCACCGAAGGTCTCCTTCGAGCAATATGCGATGTCCGAGACGCGTTTCAAGATGTTGATGAAGTCAAATCCCGAACGCGCCAAGCAGCTGCTCGCCAATGCTGGCAAGTCAGTGGCAGCTCGTTTCGAGGTGTACCAGAAGCTGGCTCAACTCGAGTTCTCCTCAGGGAACGACTCAGAAGCCAACTGACGGTCTGGAAAAAGGAGCACACTCATGAATCTCAGCACCACCTATCTCGGCCTCGAGCTGAAGAATCCCATCATGTGCGGCGCATGCCCGCTCGGTACCAACGTCGACATGATCCGTCAGCTGGAAGACGCCGGCATATCCGGTATCGTTCTCCCTTCTCTCTTCGAAGAAGAGATCCAGCACGCAGTCAGGGCTTTGATGGAAATGGAAGCGGCAGGCCCAAGTTCAGCTGAAGCCTCAAGCTACCTTCCCGACCCTGAGGGTTACCACGTTGGCCCCAACGAGTATCTCGAACTCATCACCAAGGCCAAAGAGGCGACTTCGATCCCGATCATCGCTTCGCTCAACGGCGCAACTGCTGGTGGTTGGACCAAGTACGCCGAGAAGATGGTCGCGGCCGGGGCTGACGCTCTTGAACTGAACGTCTACTTGCTGCCGTTTGGAGCCGAAGAAACCGGTGCCAGTGTCGAGGAACGCACGATTGAGATCGTGCGCGCCGTCAAAGAGGCCGTGAACGTACCGGTGGCAGTCAAGCTCTCCCCGTTCTTCTCATCACTCGCCAACATGTCCAAGAAACTTGTCGACGCTGGAGCAGACGGCCTGGTCCTGTTCAATCGCTTCTACCAGCCCGACATCGACATCGAAGAGCTGGATGTGGTTCCCAACCTCAGGCTCTCTACCTCTGAGGAACTCCGCCTGCGCCTGCGCTGGCTGGCGATTCTCTCGGGTCAGATCGAAACCTCGCTATCAGCCACTGGCGGCGCCCACACCGCTGTCGACGTCATCAAGTCGATCATGGCCGGAGCTCACACCGTGCAGATGGTCTCGGCACTGCTGATTCACGGAGCGGACCATGTGGGCCGCTGCCTTGAGGCACTCGAGTTCTGGATGAAAGAGCACGACTACGATTCGATCGACAAAATGCTTGGCAGTATGAACCTCACGAAAACACCAAACCCAGAGGCGATCGGCCGAGCCAACTACATGAAAGTACTCGACAGCTGGAACGAGTAGTCGAGCAGGTTTTTCTTACCATTCACTTTGGGGAGCAGGCGCCAGCCTGCTCCCCTTTTTCTATTACCAACAACGCCCCCTCCTCAGCGGTTGCTTGGGCGGATTTCACCTTCCAGAAGACCACGCCCAGTGATCACGATCACTAGCCATGGGCTGGCAATTCGTGTCCCGATTCCAACCGTGAGCACCCCGGAAATGACATTTTTCCCCTTTGAACTGAGCGCCCACATGCACCCAGCCCCAAGCGATGGTTCCAGGCTCTTGCTGAGATCCTCATAAACGCCTTCTGCTCCTTGCTTGTCAATCATTTGAATGGCTGTTAGAGTTATTCGTCCAAGGAGGCGAGGCATGAAGCTGTCAACCCAAATACTGTGTGTATTCGTTGCTTTTCTCGCGATAGGTCTGTTGACCTCGTGCAAGAGTGGCCCTCAGGTCTCGACCGCTCCGGCAGACGTGACTCAGCCGGCCCAGAGACCGGCTGCTACTCAACCAGAAATTGCTGAGGAAGTAGTCCAGGAGCCCGTGACCGAATCGATCCCTTCGGTAGAGGTCACAGAAGAGCTTCCAGAAGACATCCGCGAACTCAATCGGCGCGGCTATCTTCAGGATGTTTTCTTCGACACCGACAAGTACGATCTCAAGCCTGAGTCGCGGGAAGCACTTGCCACCAATGCCTCCTGGTTGCAGTCCCACATGACGATCAACATACTCATCGAAGGGCATTGCGACGAACGCAATACGCGTGAGTACAACTTGGCACTCGGAGAGCGGCGCGCCAGTGCAGTACGCGACTATCTCGTATTCCTGGGTGTTGACTCTGGAAACGTTCGAATCATCAGCTACGGCGAAGAGCGTCCATTCGCTCTCGGCCACGACGAATCTGCGTGGAGCCTCAACCGCCGAGCCCATTTCGTCATCACCGCTCGCTAGGAGGTCCACGTGCGTCGTCTCCTGCTCCCAGCTTTGATCCTTCCCATCATCGCCTGTACGTCAGGAGAAGACATGGCGCTCCTGCACCGTGAAATCACAGACGTTCAGCGCCAGGTACAACAGCTTGAAACCTCGACCCTCGACAAGGGCGATCTCGCGACAATGGAACAACGTCTAGGCGAGTTGACCAACAAGACGATGCGGTCAAACGCCGACCTATCGGTCCGAGTGGAGCGTCTACAGGAGCAGATCGAGGCCCTGCACGCGACACTGGAGATCACGACTCGTCGGCTTCAGTCCATTTCTCAAGAGTTGGCCGCGGCACGGGCACAGGTTTCACACTACCCAACGATTCCTCCAGTTACGTCCGGCGAACAAGCACCGGCGGCTACCCGAGGAGAGGGCGCGACAGAGCAACCTGATGCGGGCACAACTGAAGGCGGCCAGGCACCTCAGCCTGTGCCGGTCATGGCTGCGACGCCCGAGGAACTCTACCGCAGCTCTTATGAAGACTACATGCGGGGCAATTACGATCTAGCCTCACAAGGATTCATCGAGTATCTTCGCCGCTGGCCAAATACAGATTTGGCCGACAACGCACAGTATTGGGTCGGAGAGTGCTATGATGCGCTCGATCGTTCGGAAGAGGCACTCGCAGCCTTTACGCGAGTCCTCGAGGACTATCCCACCAGCGACAAGGCGGCAGCAGCTCAGCTGAAGAAAGGGCTGCTCTACCTCAAGCTGGGCGATAACGGTCAGGGTGTTGTCCACCTCCAGTACGTGGTGTACGAGCATCCCGGCACCAATGCGGCGGACCTGGCACGAGAAAAGCTCAGGTCGCTCGGATTCTCGATTCGATGAGCACCGAGCTTAGGCACTAACGACCTGAGCTTGGCACAGCAAGGAGATCTAAAAGATGGCTACTGTGAAGGGAACCAAGAGACAGGCACGCAAGCGTCACCGCCAATCACTCGAGCGGCGGATGCGCAACAAATCCGTGCGGACAAGAGTCCGACGTCAAATGCGGACAATGCGCGTAGCGATAGCTGAAGGCGATGCAGACAAGGTGAAGGAACTTCTTCCGCAGACAATGTCGATCATTGACACTGGTTGGCGCAGAGGTGTGCTGCACCGCAATACAGCATCTCGCTACAAGGCACGCATGGCCAAGCAGGCCAACAGCGTCATCGCATCTAAGGAAGCCTGAAGTCATGTCAGCGCTGCTCACCACCGAGATCCCTCAGGGGCAGCTGGTGAGCCGCGGCAAGGTTCGGGACGTCTACGCAGCCGACGATACGCTGATTCTAGTTGCGACGGACCGTATCAGCGCGTTTGATTGCGTACTCTCACCCGGAATCCCAGGTCGCGGCACGATCCTGACTGAGCTCTCCAATTTCTGGTTCAATCGTTTCAGCGATTTGGTGCCCAATCATATTGTGGCTACGGATCTTGCAGACTTTCCGACGCCGTATTCCGGCCATCCTGAACTTGCGCGACGTAGCATCCTTGCACAACACCTCGACCCGATCCAGGTGGAGTGTGTCGCGCGTGGATACATCACGGGTTCCGGCTGGAAGGAGTATCAGCAGGACGGTACGGTGTGCAGCATTCAGCTACCTGCAGGCCTTGTCGAATCGCAGCAGCTCCCCGAGCCGATCTTCACACCGGCAACCAAAGAGACGACCGGTCACGACGAGAACATCAGTTTCGACCGCATGGTCTCGATCGTAGGCGGTGAAACTGCCGAAGCTCTCCGCGACCTCACGCTACGTCTGTACAACGAAGCGGCTCGTTGCGCCCTCGAGCGGGGCATCATCATCGCAGACACAAAGTTCGAGTTCGGTTTCGATGGTGACCGCCGGATCGTCTGGATGGACGAGGCGTTAACACCAGACTCGTCGCGATTCTGGCCAGTCTCCGAGTTCGAGCCTGGGCGGTCACAGCCATCCTTTGACAAGCAGTATGTACGGGATTGGCTCGAAACCAGCGAATGGAACAAGGAACCGCCGGCTCCGGTACTGCCGGCGAATGTGGTGCAGGGCACTCTCGATCGTTACAAGGAAGCCTACTCGAGGCTGACCGGTACCGAGATCGATCTCAGCACCGCCAGCGAGTGACAGCAATATCCCCTCGTCAACCGAGGCAGAAAGAGGAGTCGGAATGAGCGCGCAGACCTATCCAACTGAGAAGATCCGCAATATCGCGGTAATCGGGCACTCGGATACCGGTAAGACGTCTTTGGTCTCTGCAATGTTGTTCGACGGAGGCGTCGGCAACCGACTCCTTAAGGTAGACGACGGCAACACCACGACCGATTTTGACGAAGACGAAATCGAGCGTAAGATCACCATCAACACTGCCGTAGCCCATTTCGAGCATGAAGGCTGTAAGGTCAACCTGATCGACACACCCGGATACGGCATTTACACCACTGACGCGATGCAAGGGTTGCGAGTTGCTGATTCAGCATTGCTTCTCATATCCGCTGTGGCGGGTGTCGAGGTTCAGACCGACAAGATGTGGAAAGCTGCTGCCAAGTTCGAACTGCCGGTCTTCCTTGGTGTCAATCTGATGGATCGCGATCGCGCATCGTTTTCACGCACAGTCGAGATTCTGCAGAAAAAGTATGGCCGAGAGGTCACTCCTCTGCAGATACCGATTGGAGAGGAAGGCGGATTCAGCGGCGTTGTTGATCTCATCAGCGGCAAGGCCTTCACTTGGCCGGATGACGAAAGCGGCAAGGTCACAGAGGCCGATGTTCCTGAAACCCTCGCCGACGATGTAGCCGCGGCTCGCGAAGCACTCACCGAGATGGTCGCGGAGCAAGACGAAGAGCTGATGGAAGCGTACCTCGAGGCGGGCGAACTGGACGTCGAGACCCTCATCAAGGGCCTCAAACAGGCGATGGCCGTCCGCGGCCTGTTTCCGGTCTTTGCTTTGGCCGGTGCTAAGAATGTCGGCGTTCAGCCACTCATGAGTGCAATCGTCGATCTGGCACCGACACCTGACTGGCGACCCAGCCCTGTGAAGATCGAAGGCGAAGAAGAGGAACTGACTGCGGACGACGACAGATTCTCTGCCTACATCTTCAAGACTCTATCTGATCCCTACTCCGGCCGCATCACCCTGATGAGGGTATTCTCGGGCGGAGTTGCCACGGATGCAAACGTCACCAACCCCAATCAGCGCAGCTCTGAACGACTCGGCGCCCTCTCTGTACTGCAGGGCAAGGATCTCGAGCATGTTTCGGAACTTGCGGCGGGTGACATCTGTGCAGTACCAAAGCTCAAGGACTCGCGAACCGGCGACACCCTTTGTGAAAACAAGAAGGACATCGTCTTCCCGGCTGTCCCGGTCCCGGAAGCTGCTATCAGTTTTGCGCTCGAACCCAAATCCAAGGGTGACGAAGACAAGCTCTCCACCGCACTCGCAAAGATTAGAGATGAGGATCCAACGATCAAGGTTGGTCGTGATCCGCAGACGAAGGAACTTCTCATTTCGGGCACTGGTCAACTGCACGTCGAAGTCATCGTCGGTCGACTTAAGAAGCGATACGGCGTAGATGTAGTTCTCCACCAGCCCAAGGTTCCCTATCGCGAGACAATCACAGCATCAGCTGAAATTACGACTAGGCACAAGAAGCAAACCGGCGGCTCCGGACAGTTTGCTCAGTGCACGATCATCATAGAGCCCAACAAAGGCAACGGTTACGAGTTCATTGACAAGATCTTCGGCGGCTCGATCTCTCAGGGATATCGACCCGCGGTTGACAAGGGAATTCAGGAAGCTGCCGAGAAGGGCGTGCTTGCAGGATATCCCCTCGTCGACTTCAAAATCACCCTTACTGATGGCAAGGAACACTCAGTCGACTCCTCAGAAATGGCGTTCAAGGCAGCCGGTCGCAAAGCCCTCAAAGAGGCAGTGCCGAAGTGCAAAGCAACGCTGCTCGAGCCGATCATGCAGATCGAGGTCTACACTCCTGAAGATGCGATGGGAGATGTTCTTGGCGATCTCAACTCCCGCAGAGGACGCGTTCAGGGGATGGACACAGAAGACGGAATAACGACCGTCAAGGCACAGGTTCCGCTCGCCGAACTCCTGACCTATTCGCCGACGCTCAGGTCCATCACCGGTGGCCGCGGCGACTACCACATGGAATTCAACCGTTACGCTGAAGTGCCGAAGCAAATGCAAGAGAAGATCATCGCGGCAGCCTCACAGGACGAGGACGAGGACGAGGACGAGTAGTCTTCTCAACGTCGAACAGCGACTCAGATATCAGGCGGCCCGGGCGAACCCCGGGCCGCTTTACTTTGACTCGACCTTCCACCATATGTTCAACGCTTCGCCATCGCCATCGTCATCAAGTAGTGCTTTGCGGGGAAGAGCCACACCGCTGGTTGATGGAGATTTCTTCGGGAAACGGGCTTGGGCTTGGTAGTCTCAGCAGAACGCGATTGTGTTGCGTGCTTCGCTATTGAGACTTCGGAGCCGGCGGCTTCACGCCCACGATCCAGGCCTGGCCACCTAAGAACCAATGCGCCGGACGAAACTTGAGGTAGAGCCAAACCAGAAACGGATGCTGCGGCAGGGAACTCTTCGTCGTGTACGGAAGGAAGCGAGCCCTCATTTCGGCGACGTCGAATCCAACCAGTTCCAGAGCTTCAGCGACCGTCCGCTCGGTCAGTGGCAGGTAATGGTCGAGGAAGTCCCAGAATCTCCCCTTGATCACGGCGATATTTGGTTGCAACACAAGGAGCCTCCCCCCCGGCCGCAGCACTCGCATTACTTCGTGCAGTGTTTTGAGAAATGCAGCCGTGTCTGGAAGGTGCTCAAAGAAATTGCTGGCAAAGACAACATCCACGCTCGATTCTTCGACACCGAGAAGATCTGTACTCGGCGAAGCGACAATTCGCACGCCAGGACCCGCAAAATTCGACACGTCGGGATTCGTTTCGACGGCAATGCGCTCAGCGCATTGAATACTGTTCAAGAACTCACAGTAGCCAGCCCCTAGATCAAGCACAGTGTCTTCTGCGCTCACATAGCGTTGGAAGAAGTGTCGACAGAGCACCCGCCAAACCCGGAGTTTTGATGCTTGAGCGCTGGGATCGAATCTCCGTTCATACAGATCAGCAACGTCGCCACATCGTTCCTCGCCGCCTTGATCCCGCGTGTTCTCCATTCCTACCCCTTATAGATCTGTTGCCGTCGGAGCTTCCTGATTCTGTCACGAAGACGGGCCGCTTCCTCGAACTCCAGCGCCTTTGCTTCGCGTTTCATACGTTTCTCCAACTCGGCAATCAGCTGATTGAGTGATCGAGCATCCTCAGGGCTGTCCTCTTCATCGCTGACTCCCACTCGCGGTGGACCCGCGGTATGGTCGAAATAGTCGCGGTTAGCCATCTCGAGCAACGGAGAGGCAACATCCTTGATGATCGAGCGAGGCTCGATGGAGTGGTCGTCATTGTACTGCGCCTGCTTCGCTCGCCGCCGATTCGTCTCCTCGATAGCTCGGGTCATGGATCCGGTCATACGATCAGCATAGAGAATCGCCCGACCATCGACGTTGCGTGCCGCCCTACCAACCGTCTGAATCAGTGACGTGTCGGAACGGAGAAAGCCCTCCTGATCGGCATCCAAAATCGCCACCAACGACACTTCTGGAAGGTCGAGCCCCTCTCGCAGCAGATTGATCCCAACCAACACATCGAACACACCCCTGCGCAGGTCCGCAAGAATCGCCGTGCGCTCCAGAGTGTCGATCTCGGAGTGGAGATAGCGGACCCGCACTCCGATTTCTGCAAGGTAGGTTGTCAAGTCCTCAGCCATTCTCTTCGTCAGAGTGGTCACAAGAACTCGGTCTTCATTCTTCACAGTCTTTCTGATTTCGTTCACCAGATCATCGACCTGGTGTTTGGCCGGTCGTACCTCGAGCTGAGGATCAAGTAGGCCCGTCGGTCGAATCACTTGTTCCACGATCTCGTCGCCCGAGTGCTCCAGTTCGTAAGCTCTCGGTGTTGCCGAAACGAAAAGTGTTTGTTGGATGCGTTCTTCGAACTCCTCAAACATCAGCGGCCGATTGTCGAGCGCCGACGGCAACCGAAAGCCAAAATCAACGAGTGTCCTCTTGCGCGACTGGTCTCCGTGATACATCCCCGAGACCTGCGACACGGTGACATGGGATTCGTCGATAATGCACAGGAAGTCTCGCGGGAAATAATCCAACAGCGTCGGGGGAGCCTCGCCTGGCTGTCGTCCCGTCAGATGACGTGAGTAATTCTCAATACCCTGGCAATAGCCGAGTTCTGTAAGCATCTCGAGGTCGAACTGAGTCCTCTGCGCGAGACGCTGAGCTTCAAGTAGCTTCTCTTGGCCCTTCAGGTCGTGAAGACGCGAATCCAACTCGTCACGAATGTTGAGAATCGCTTTGTCGAGCTGTTCCTTCGGTGTCACATAATGGGTTCGCGGGTAGAGTGGCGCACGTTGAACACTCTCTACGACCGATCCCCGCACCGGATCAATCCTCTCAATCCGCTCCGGTTCGTCACCCCAGAACGACACTCTGAGCCCGAAATCATCGTAGGGCGGAAAAACCTCCAAGACATCCCCGCGAAGCCGAAAGGTACCAGGTGCAAGATCGAGATGAGTTCTCTGGTACTGCATTTTGGCGAGCTGCCGTAGAACTTCGTCGAGAGGCGTTTCAACGCCTACCTCAAAGATCTGTAGCATTCCGAAGTACGCCTCCGGTGATCCCAGACCATAGATGCAACTGACCGACGCGACGATCAAGACATCACGTCTTTCAAAGAGCGATCGCGTCGCCGACAAGCGCAACCGGTCGATCTCTTCGTTGATCGATGTCTCCTTCTCGATATAGGTATCGCTTGAAGGCACGTAGGCCTCCGGCTGGTAGTAGTCGTAGTAGGAAACGAAGTACTCGACCGCGTTTGACGGAAAGAAACCCTTAAACTCCTGGTACAACTGTGCTGCGAGTGTCTTGTTGTGCGACAGGACGAGAGTCGGGCGATTACTCCGCTCGACTACTTTGGCCATCGTGAAGGTTTTACCCGATCCAGTGACTCCCAGGAGTGTTTGAAATGCCAAACCTGCTTCGAGACCTGCCACGAGACGATCGATCGCATCACATTGATCACCGGCCGGCTTGAGTCTCGAGTCCAACACGAACCGATCCAAATCAGCGTCCTCCCCTACCGGGTTCTCTCTCGTTCAGTCTGCACGCACCGTCGGATCCGATTTCGATCCCTTCAGGAAAAGATCCAGCTGATCGATTTCCTCCGCAGTCAGACGACCGTCTTCGACGAGCGACCCAACTACTCTGACGAAGCTGGAGATTATATCGCCACCCTCGGAGGCATGCTCCGCCTCCTCGAGCAACCTCTCCATCCCGCGAGCAATTTCCTGCCGCTGCTTCGGATCGAGTTCGTGGGGTAGGAGTTCCAATACCCTTTCTTGCGCACGCTCAGCAATAAGCCTCATTCCCCGATCAACTTCGAACATGCCAGCAACGAGGATAGACAGGAGAATGACAACAATCGCCCCGCAGCCGAGGCTCACCCATCGTGTGTTCCCTCCCGAAAAGAGTCCAGGCTGCCGTGTTACGAAGCCCTGGAAATGTTCTCCTCGATCATCGACCGGAATACGTTCACTACCGTCGGGTCCCACCATCCCCGTTCCTTCTCCTCTTCCAGCGTCCGCAACGCATCCTGATCGGAGAGTGCGGCACGATATGGCCGATCGTTGGTGAGGGCATCGAAGATATCTACGACCTGGAAGACCCGGGCCATGAATGGAACCTCATCTCCTCGCAAGCCGTCGGGGTATCCGCTGCCGTCCAACCGTTCATGATGGTGGCGAATGATCGGCAGGACGGGCCTCAGAGTTCTCAGTGGCGAGCAGATCTCGTTTCCGATCTCGACGTGCCTCTTCATGATTCGCCATTCGTCTTCAGTGAAGCGACCGGGCTTCAGGAGAACAGCGTCCGGGATACCGACTTTACCGATGTCATGGAGATAGCCTCCTCTTTCGAGAGCTACGACTTCGTCGTCTTCCATTCCGAGGCGCCTACCCAGGCTTTTCACCATCGAGGCTAGCCGTTCACAGTGTTCACCTGTCCCTTCGTCACGAGCCTCGACAAGACGAGCGATCGACAGCACCATACCTTCAGCGGAGTCTAATTCCTGTGTCAGATGGCGAAACTCGACAAGATTTCGCACCCTAACTTCGAGTTCCATGAGATCACAGGGTTTCCGCAGGAAATCTGTAGCGCCGACATCCAATCCGGCAATACGTGCATCACGCCCGCCCTGTCCCGTCAGAATGACAACCGGTATCAGTCGGGTATCCGGATCTGCCTTAAGACGGCGGCATACCTCGAATCCATCAAGCCCAGGCATCACCAAATCAAGCAAAATGACATCAGGCTGTCGGCGTTTTGCCGTTTCCAACACAACTTGGGCATCGACCGTACGCCAAACGTCATAGTCAAGTGAACCCAGCGCTGAGGCAATTGCCTCAAGTGCGTTGGGATCGTCATCGACGGCTAAAACCGTACCGCGGCTTCTCTGTGCTGTGGTCATGATCGAAAAAACAGTGTACCACCTGCGCGTTTCGTGCTCTCTAAAACATCAATATCTCAGCACAGCTCCAATCGAACCCACTCCGGCAAGCTTGCGGGATGCCAACCCATCAACAACTTCTACTCGGCCCCCCATGTCGAGAACCGACTGACTCAGTCGGTCAACACAGTGCAGAACCGGCGCCACATCGCCGCCGCAATACGAGCATGGGCTCCCAGGCATGGGCAGATAACAACCGCAGTCCGAGCATTCACCCCCCTCTGAGGCGAACCCTTTGCCGTAGACGAGCTTCCAGACACGCCCTTGGTTGACCGCATCCACGACCGGAGCAAAGTCAGAAACAGCCTTGCCTCCGTCATGGAGTTCCGCAAGCAATCCATCGACGAGTGTCGACTCATGCTCTCGCTCCACTCGTTCTTGAACCTTCAGGATGCTGCCCAAAACCGTCCTACTCGGCGCATTCACAGGCAGACTGATAGTCTCCACGAGCTTGCCCTGAAGCCTGCGTGGGAGTAGCCGGACAATCTGAGACGCTGCTTTGCGTGGTCCGGCAACGATCAATCGGTCAAATGGCGCCTTCAGTGAGAGGTCGTGTAGCGCATCGATGGCCCGTTTTGCGTGCAAGGCCGCCTTCTCATCATGGTGCCGATCCTGTCGACTCTGCGCTCGCCACTGATCCGTGCCATGGGCACGTGTCTTCTGGGCGGTCTCGGAAACAAGATCTTCGTGTTCAACGAGTTCTCCAAGCTGAACCGTAAATAGACGGGCACGCTGGGTATCGGCCAATACAACTCCGTACCTCTCGTGCTCGTCCATAGCTTCAACGATTGGCCTCAGAAAGGCGCCACGCCGCCAATGAACGGAGGTTGGCAGTCCAACCTGCAGTTGATGCACTTCGGCCAATCCGATACCCGGATGGGAAACGACCACAGCAGTCTTCCCACTGGTCTTGAGTTCGTGCACAAGGCCGAGTGCAGCTGTCACCGCCTTCGACACTTCACGATCCTTGGCATGCTTTGACTTTATCTGCCTGAGCATCGCTTCCGCCTGAACGACATGACCACCTTTGCGATTCGACTGTTTGTTCTGGTCGATGTCAAGATACAAAGTCAGCGAAAACGAATCCTGCTCAGTAAGACAGTGCAGGCGACTGAGGACACCACGACCAAGCATTGGCACCTCCTTTTGAGACGAGGGGTCTCTCTACCACTATAGCTTGGTTGTGGGTGACGTTTAACGACTCTGTCGGCTCAACTCGAACAGAAGAATCCCAGCCGCCGTAGCCACGTTGAGAGAATCAATTCCCCGCTCTAGCGGAACTGAGATAAGGCCGTCTGCAACCGAGATTGCCCTATCATCCAGGCCCGTACCCTCTGCTCCCATCATGAGCAGCAGCGGCATCCGCGGCTGCCACGAAAGCAACTCATGACCGCCGCAACCAGTGGCCCACACTTCTCCACCGCACCGATGCACACAAGATGCAGCACTCTCCAACTCACATTCTCTGTAGATGGGGAGACGAAACACGGCCCCGGCCGAACTCCGCACCGAGGATGGGTGGAATGGATCTGCACAGCCCGGGGACAACAACACGCTCGTCGCCCCAAGCGCAGCAGCCGATCGTACCTGCGTCCCAACATTTCCGGGGTCTTGGACTCTTTCGAGATACAGCGTAACGCCGTCGTGAGCGCTCCACGGCGCCCACCTAGGCTCTTTGACCACTGCCAGCACGCCTTGCGAACTCTTCGTCGGCGCCAGGTTTTCCAGCACCGACTCATCCACCTCCCAAGCGTGCTCAGCCACTGTGCACCATTGTGCGCAAAGCTCGTCGGCCGCCAGTTGGGGGGTGAGATAGAGTTCCAATACGCAGATTTCCCACGCAACGACATCATCGACAAGCCTTCTGCCATTGACGATGGCTTCCCCCAGCCGACGTTTTCGCACTCTGCGTCTGAGCTCTTTAAGCCGCACGCTATGTTTGCCCAGTCGTTCGATCATCAGACCCCGACCTACACTCTACATCCAACCATGACAACAGGATTGTATACCTGGCATTTTTTCTGATTTGTGAGATAATTCACAGCCGCCGGGCACTGGCCCGGAAGCCACGCAGAAAGGACGAGCCCGCCCATGAGTATCTCGCTCATAGCCAAGACCATCGGCGAATCTGCAACCCTCAAACTCAATGAGGTCGCCGCCATCCTCCGCGCAAAAGGCGATCCTGTCATCCACCTCGGAGGCGGAGAGCCGAAGGGTAAAGCGCCACTTGATGCAATTCTTGCCGCTGCAGCCCTGCTGAACTCGGGGGAAGTCCGATACACCGCTCTGGACGGCATTCCTGCCCTCAAACAGGCGATCATTCGCTACACCGAAGAGTTCTACGGATGGAAGCCTGCACCCGAGAACGTGATGGCGTCTGGCGGAGCGAAGCAAGCCATCATGTCGGCACTTCATGCCATTCTCAATCCGCAGGAAGAGGTCATCTTCCCTGTCCCCTACTGGGTCAGCTACCCCGACATGGTGAAGCTGGTCGGCGCCATCCCGGTGCCGGTGACCCCGGAAGATGGCTCTTTCATCCCACGTATCCAGGATATCGAGCAGGTCACCGGATCTTATACCAAAATGGTGATCCTCAACAGCCCGAACAATCCGTCGGGTGCGGTTTACCCTGCCGAGTTCGTCGCCGACGTCGTCGATTTTTGCGAACGACGCGGACTCTATTTGGTCATGGACGACATCTACCATCGCCTGATTTTCGACGGCCGGGAGCCGGTGAATGCCTACGAGTTCGCGAAGGATCGCTCCAATAATTCGAAGCTGATCATCATCAATGGCGTCTCAAAACAATACGCCATGACTGGTTTCCGAATAGGTTGGGCAGTCGCCAACCCCACCCTTATCGAAGTCATGACCAACATTCAGGGTCACGAGACGTCCGGTCCATCAGCGCTTCTTCAACATGCAGCAGTTGGCGCGATCAACGGAATTCAATCGAGCGTCAACAACCTGCGCATGACCCTCGAGAACAACCGCAACGTTTTACTCGACCAACTGCGCTCATTTGACGGCGTGAGAATAGAAGAGCCCGGTGGCACCTTCTACTCCTTCCCTGACTTCAGTCACTACAACAAAAACTCAGTGGAGCTTTCGCAGTTCCTCCTCGACAAGGTGCAGGTTGTTACGGTTCCCGGCAGCGAATTCGGCATGGAGGGCCACCTCCGACTGTCGTACTGCGGTTCCATCAAAGAAATCAATGAGGGCATTGAACGGATGAAGTGGGCCCTCGATCCGAACTCGCCAAATGAACTCTATATCGGTGAGCGCAAGCTTGTGAGGGATTGGTCATGAGCAAGTACCTCAAGTTCGACACGCCAGCAACTCCGCAGGCCAAGGATCTCAAACCCGAGTATGGCCTCTCAAACCACGGCCTGATCCACCTCGACCGGGTCTTCTGGAACCTGCCCGAAGCGGCCCTTTACGAAGAGGCTGTCATCCGGAAGGAAGGATACATCGCCCACGGTGGACCATTTGTGGTTAATACCGGTAAATGGTCGGCCCGCGCCGCAAACGACAAATTCGTCGTACGTGAGAACTCGACCGAGGACAAAATCTGGTGGGGCCAGTACAACCGTCCCTATGATCCTCAAAAATTCAGCGATCTCATCTCAAGGGTGCAGGCATACCTGCAGGATGAAGAACTCTTCGTCCAGGACTGCTACGTCGGCGCGGACCCAGAGTACCGCATGCCGATTCGTGTCATCACAGAGTATGCCTGGCATAGTCTCTTCGCTCGCCACCTCTTCATCACTCCCAAAACTCTTGATGAGTACAAGACTCACGTCCCTGAGTTCACCGTCATTGGCGTACCGGGCTTCCATCCGGATCCGCGCATCGACGGCACCAGAACCGATACAGCCATCATCCTCAATTTCGCTCAGCGTACAGCCGTTATCTGCAATAGCTCGTACGCGGGCGAGATCAAGAAAAGCATGTTCACGGTCATGAACTTCCTCCTGCCATTCAGAGAAGTTCTTCCGATGCACTGCTCAGCAAATGTTGGTGCTGATGGTGACGTCGCGCTCTTTTTCGGCCTTTCTGGGACTGGAAAAACTACCCTTTCCGCTGATCCAAAACGACGCCTCGTCGGTGACGACGAGCATGGCTGGTCGGATAGAGGCGTGTTTAACTTTGAGGGCGGTTGCTACGCCAAGGTGATCCGGCTCTCTGCAGAGAATGAACCGGAGATTTATGACACGACCCGTAGCTTTGGAACGATCCTCGAAAACGTTGTGCAGGATCGAACCTCGCGCCGGCTCGACCTTGACGATGACCGGTTTACCGAGAACACCCGCGCCGGTTACCCCCTCAGTGCCATTCCAAACGTGGTCGAAGACGGTGTTGTCGACAGCCATCCTCAGAATGTAATCCTCCTCACCTGCGATGCTCAGGGGGTATTGCCACCCATCGCGCGCCTGGACTCGGACCGCGCTGTGTATCACTTCATTTCGGGATACACCTCGAAGATTGCCGGCACAGAAATCGGCCTTGGTATCGAGCCAGAAATCGCGTTCTCCGCCTGCTTCGGCGCACCATTCATGGTCCACCATCCATTCGAGTACGCAAACATGCTGAAGAAGAAGATGCTCAAGCATGGCGCCACCTGCTGGTTAGTCAACACCGGCTGGGTCGGTGGAGGCTTCAACGTCGGCAAACGCATTTCGATCCGTCATACCCGCAATCTGCTGAATGCGGCTCTCGAAGGCAAACTCGACAATGTCGAATTTCGCCACGACAAGCTCTTCGGATTCGATGTGCCATTGTCATGCCCGGATGTCCCGGAAGATGTACTCGACCCGTCGAACTCTTGGGGTAACAAGGAAGAGTACTGGCGACGCTACGATGCGCTCGCCGCACGCTACATCGAGAACTTCAAACTCTATTCATCGGGCTGTCCTGCGGAGATCGCAGTGATGGGGCCGAAACGACTCAAGGATATCGAATAACCAGAATCAGAGTTCATCAAGAATCTCGGGACCGCGAAGTCAAACCTTCGCGGTCTCTTTTTCTTGGTCGCATCCTTCGTCCTCATCCGGAGCAATCATCACTGCTGAAGAGACCGGAGCATACGAGAGGAACAGTGCCAGCCAACAAAACGCCTGAAGCAGGCTCAAAGCGCCAGTCGTAAGAGCCCCTACAGGACCTCCACTAAACGGTTCGAATAGCCAGCCCAGTGCGAATGGCAACACGGCGCAAAACAACGCTACTGATCCCAAGAGGAGTAACGGTACCAGGCTCAGCCACGGGGAGCGTAGTGTTGCCAGGACCTCGCGCAACCATGTCCGAAGTACTGACTGGGCACCAACTTCGCCTAGGCACCAGGCGGCACGCATCGTGACGGTCCAGATTGTGATGATGAGCATGGCACTCAACATCACACCGCAACCAAACACAACAATGATCACACGCTCATTCATGGCGCCGTACGCTCTGGATCCCAGAAGCCAAATCGGCGACCACACCAATGCAAGACTGACAGCACCCGCGAACAGTGCCGTCAAGGAAAGTTTGAAATAGCGCAAAAAGCTCAGTATGCCCAGTCCAACAATCTGTCCGAGACGAACCGGAAGGGCGTTGTTCCAGGTCAACCACTGAACAGCTCCGGCATGCCAGAGTATGGTCCACAGCCAGTGACCCAATAGGCCGAACACAATTGCGATTCCTAAGGGCTCGATCACCGAATCGAGAGCTTGGACACTGATCAACAGTTCCTCACCAGGCGGCAGGTCAACACCGCTTTGCGGCAGGTCAACACTCGCCCTCCAGACGGCAAACCTGGCGACAGACATCGCAGGTAGTATCACTACGAAGGAGACCAACCAAACCGCAACTGCATACTTCCGGAGAATTCTGGCTTGGCGCAGGCCAAACTTCACTGACGGAGCGTTTGATCGTTTGACCACTTCAACTCCACGGGATCGGAGTAAGGCTGAACAGACGCAGCGCATCCATCAACCACCACAGGGGCCGCCGGTCCGTATCGCCCTTCCTACGCCAGTAGTTGTCGTGTCGTCGAGTCTCCAGCAACCAGATACCGTTGGGATCGATCGCCGCCCTGACGAGTGGCTCATCCGACTCTATCGCCCATCGAGTCCAACGCTCCCTGCCGTTCCACTGCCGTCTCTCTTCGCGGCCCTCGCCGTAGACCAACAGCACGTCGACCGGACCCACCAAATCGCCGTTGCGTGCAAGATCGACCTCAATGTACCATCTGCTCTGCCCGGGTCCGCCACCCTTTGGGGGAAACGTGGCAGCGTCTTGCCACTTCGTTCCAGTCCATTGCATCCCCTCGACCGACTCCCTGTCTAGAGGTCGCTGACGAACTCGTGTGATCGCCCAATCCGGAGTAGTATCACCCCGAACAACTTGCTCCGAGAACCACTCCAGATCGCGGCCTGAGTATTCGGATAACGCCTCCAGAAGGTCATCACCGTTCGGATGAGCAAACCGAAAATTCTGAACATACGCACGCAGAGCCCTTGCCATAGTCTCAGGACCCAACAACCCTTCCAGAGTCTTCATCGCTAGCGCAGCCTTTGTGTAGGATGCGGCGTAATACTCGAACCGGTTGCGGAAATGCCAACCCGGTTGATCAACGCGCACAGGAAAGGACCCATCGAAGGCATGCGACAGCCTTTCCCAAGCCCAGGTGTCGATGGGAAAGGAGGTCTCTGAAACGAGCTTCTCTTCGGCGATTGCCTTCATACACTCGTTCTGCGTATACGAGGTGAGCCCTTCATCCAGCCAGGCTTCTTCGAACTCGTTATTGGCGAGAAGTCCGTAGAAGTACTGGTGACCAAACTCATGCACTGTGACTGATTCGATCTGCGATCTAGCGCTCAGGCCAGGAATCGCAAAGGTCAGATCCGCTCCAGTCGTGATCAGAGTCGGATACTCCATGCCTCCGGCTTCGTGCGCGCCAATGGGTGGTGAAACAATCGTCAGCTGCGGATATGGATACGCCCCGAACTGCAGGCCGTACCACGCCATCGCCAAGCGAGCTGCCCTTAACATGCGGTCGGCCAACCTGCTCTGCGCAACGGGAAGAACCAACCGAATTTCAGTCGACGGCAGTTCCAGTTCGTCAGCCCCGAGTCCCAGTCTCTCCTGCGCCCGTTGCAACCATGCCACTGGCACGTCCCGGCTGGGTTCGAATGAGCTCTCGACCATGGTCATGAGAGACGAAGGCGCAGAACACCACGCGAAGTCGTGCACCCTGTCCGCCTGGTACACGACTCGATCTCGATTCGGTCCCGCACTTTCATCGGAATCTCGATGTATTTCGAGCCCCGTGCCTACCACAGTCCATCCTGTTGGTACGACAATCTCTACGTCATAACTCCCGAAATCCGCAAAGAACTCGGTCGTCGCGTGGAACTGATGACAATTCCAGCCATCCTGTCCCTCGAACACGCCGAGCTTCGGGAACCACTGCCCTACCATGTGGAAATCACCAGCAAACCCGGTTCGCGCCATGACCTTTGGAAGCTGGGCTTCAAACTCCATATCGAACTCAACCCAAGCTCCAGGGGGAATCTCCTCAGGCAATCTCATCCGAGCCACGGTGAAATCATCCAAATTGCCGTCATCCTGACGTTCAAAGCTCAGAGTTGCGAGAAGATCCGTTCCGTCTTCCAACTCGCAGCGATTCACCGTGATCCATCCACGCTTGCTGCTCGCCGGAACCGTCGAACGTGGTGCACGCCCACCTGTTTCCCGATTGAAAGTTGTGGAGTCGTTGGCAAAGGCATTCAGATAGAGATGAAACCACAACTCATTGGTGGCAACCGGTGAACTGTTTTTCCACCGGACTGTCTGCTCACCCAAAAGTGAGTGCTGCTGCGGGTCGAGCACGACTTGAATCTCGTACTCGACAACATGCTCTTGGGCGCCGATGCCAAATGCAAAGAATAAGGCCGCCACGCTCAGCGCAGCGACCTTCATACACTTACCGCCCAACAGCAGTCGTTTGCGGGACACACCCTTCGTCCGAAGATTCCCTCGGTCGTATGTAAGTGGACGTGTCCGGCGACTTCGACTCAGAGCTGGTCTTTCAGCGTCTTCGACGGTTTGAATCGAACTGTCTTCGAGGCAGCGATCGTGATGGTTGCCCCAGTTGCTGGATTACGTCCCTGCCTTGCCGCTCGCTCGGAAATCTGAAACGTTCCAAAACCTGGAACAGATACCTTATCCCCAGCAGCCAGCGCTTCACCCATATGCTCAAAAAGCGTGTCGTAGCACATCGCTACGCGAGTCTTCGGAATTCCTGTCAGTTCTGCAATGCGATCAACCGTATCAGCTTTACCAGCCATGGAACCTCCTGATTCATTTTCGGTCCGTTCGTCGGGCTCAAGTTACAGTGATGGTCGGCCCCGGTCAAGGTCAGCAGGGTTCCTCACCCCAAAACTCTGCCTGTTTTCTACCTCGCACCCACTCCTTTCGCCAGGGATGCGTAGCTTACAACCTGATTGCGACCCGCTCTCTTGGCTTCGAGCAAAGCGGTATCTGCTCGCCAAACGACTCCCATCGGATCGGCCATTGGCCCGAGATCGTGGTGATCCGCAACCCCGAACGACGCCGTGTATCGAATGACATGTTCATCAATTTCTAGAGTCCGTTGGTCAAGAATTCGCCGAATTCTCTCAGCGACCGCCGCGGCCTCAGGTGATGTCGAACCAGGTAGCAAGATGATGAATTCCTCACCACCGTACCGTGCACACACATCCATGACACGCAACGAGCCTTTAAGAATCCCAGCCAAATCACGCAAAACATCATCACCCACTTTATGCCCGTAGGCATCATTGATGCGTTTGAACCAGTCCAAATCCAGCATGAATACCGCAAAACCACCATCACCAACCGATACTTGTCGAAGCGCCCGTTCAAAATAGCGGCGCTGCGCCACACCAGTCAGAGGGTCGGTGTTTGCGAGTCTGTAGAGTCGGGCATTAGAGAAGGCCGTTCCGGCCTGACGGCATGTCGTTTCCAGCAGTCGCATCCTCTCGTCGGACGGCAGACCCTCGGCCGGCATGTCGAGGCGTAGGCGGACGTCTCCGGATTCCCCTGGGCCAAGGTCACGCACGAAAACAAAAACGCCATCCGGTTCGGCAAAAAGACCCTCGGGTCGACCCTCGGTATCTGCCACCCAGTCCGGATCACCATCTCCTCGTTGTCCCGAAGCATCAAAGGAATATACCTGTGGAATTCCTTCCCCTACTGCATCTCTCACGAGCAACAGCATTGCATGAGCCGGCACGACCTGGACCAGAGTCGAGTGCAGCCTCCGTACCAGCTCTCCAAGTTCGAGCGTGCCCGAAAGGGCGGTACCTGCACGGTGAAGGACCTCCATCTCTTCGAGGCGTTTTCTTAAACTCTCCCTATCGCGCCACGAGCGCCAGCCGAGGAACGCACCCATCGAGTAAAACCAAGCCAGGAGTGCGAAGGCTTCGGCACCAAGTTGCACATGCGTGACAACCAGAAGGAGTGCTGCCGGCAGGGCCAAAAACTCAAGCAGTGCCGGAACCGGAATTTTCGTGCGCAGATAGCTGCGGACATCATCGCCGGCGGCCAACGAAACAGCGATGCTTGCGAGGTTGTGGAGAATGTAGACACCCACGGTCAGTGTGACACACGCAGCTAAAGTGGCAGCCGAGACTTCTGTGAGTGGTGCTTGTAGATCATAAGCGGTGAACGCCACGAGGGTCGAGAGGCCATAGACCGCTCCCCCCGCCATCGTAGCGAAGAAGCCCCGCGCGAGCTGCAACCAAAGCTGCGCCCCACGCATATATGAGAACCAAGGCAACATGCCACGCGTAACCGACCAAATCAGCGATATGACCATTGCCACCAGGGCTCCCACTGCCGGACCGGCCATCAGACACGCAGCAAGCAGGAAACCAACACCCAGTGACACGTTGGCATATGACACATGGACCGGGAAATACCCAAAGAGAAGAGCCAGCAAACTCAGGATCAAAATCGAACCGAGAGGAGCGCCAGGCATGTAGCTAGACGCTACGATCCAGCTCATCACACCTGCAGAAACTGCTCCCCCAGCGAGTGATGCTAGAGCAAGGCGACGACAGCGGCGAACGGCCAAAGATCTGACCTCTCCACTAGAATTGGGCACCCACCCTGTGAGCGTGAATTCTCCTACCGGCCCTTGATCGAAGCTGCATGCCTTCGCCTCAACCGATTGATGCTCTTCAGAGGAGTCAGTCTGTGTGGACGAGCCCATTTTCGGCGACAAGCATAGCAAAACAACTCACTCCTTCGACGTGACTCAGAACATACGCTGCACAGTTACAATGAGCCGATGACAATCCATCAGCCTCTCCCTCGTTGGACGTCGATCAAAGAAGAGCACATTGAGCACTATTCAATCTTTGACCTCTACAAGACTTCGCGCGAATCGCCGACGACAGGTCGTACCCATAGCTTTCTGCGCATCGACGCCCCGGACTGGGTGAACGTTATCGCTGTTACCGAGACAGGTCAAACCGTTCTGGTCGAGCAATATCGCAACGGAACCGATGACATCACCCTCGAAATTCCGGGAGGAGCAGTCGATCCTGACGAGCTACCAGAACATGCCGCAATGCGCGAGTTGGAGGAAGAAACGGGTTTTCGTTCCTCATCGCTGGAACTCCTCGGAATCGTCGAAACAAACCCGGCATTCTTGTCCAACCGTTGCTTCACGTACTTGGCAACCGGCTGCCGGCCCGATGGCGCGGTCAATCCAGACCCATCGGAAGAGATTCGCATCGTTATCAGACCGCTGGCTGACCTTGGCAAGCTCATTGTTGACGGAATCATACGCCATTCTCTCGTGGTCTCGGCTCACCATCATCTACTGATGGGACTCATGACCGCGGCACCGTGGACTCCGCTTGTGGAGCGCTGGCTCACACCTAGAAGCAGCGAATAACCCTGTAACGGCACCATTACCTACACGCTCAATTGAGCGACTATTGAACCTATCTCCTTTTCTTCAAGTCACTTCTGCTAGTCTGTTGCAAATGAACGAGCGATTGCCGATCCGGCTTCCTCCGGTGAATGAGCCGTCAGCTGTGGAACAGCATAACGACAACATCCCGAAGAAACAGCTTAGCTTGACATTGAGCTGAAATACTATATATTGCTATTTGGTTATACAGTGATAATGGAGGCCACAGATGCGTTTCTACATACTGATTATTGGAATACTCAGTACCTTTCCGGCATGGGGAGCACAGCCGCTCTCTCTGGAGAAAGCGATACGCACTACTGTGGAGAGGAGCCCTGAAGTTCTCGCCGCCCAACGGAGAGCAGATGCCGCATCATCGCGTGCTCGTCAGGCCAAAGGACATCGCCTGCCGAGCCTCGACCTCTACGAAACCTATAGTCGGACGAACAATCCGGCTGAAGCTTTCGCACTGACATTGAATCAAGGCAGATTCGACATGGAGGAGTTCTTCCTTTCGGACCCAAATAATCCAGACCCAATAAACACCTTCATCACTCGGCTCGAAGTCGTGCAACCCGTCTACACCGGCGGCAAACTGGCAGCGCGAATCGACCAGGCGGACGAAATGATGTCTGCCGAACAGTACACAGCGAGACATACTGCCGAGAAAGCAGCTTTCAACACAATCGAGGCGTACATCAACCTCGCAAAGGCGCACGAGAATCTCGGCCTCGTCGAGAAAGCTCGTTCGACGACCGCAACCCATGTTGACCTCGCGGACGCCTACGCACGCCAGGGCATCATCCTCAACGCTGAGGTTCTCAAAGCAAAGGTCTTCCTTGCTGAAATGGACGAGCTTGTCGCACGAGCAAACAGCGGCGTAAACCTCTCTCAAGCTGCACTTGGATTTCAGATGGGTGAAGACCAGGCCTTAACCTGGGAACTTGAACAACTTCCTCCGCCGATTGTTGTACGGGGCGCACTCCAAACCTGGCTCAATGCGTCTCTCGAGCAACGCAGCGACCTGAGTAGCGCGCGCCGTAAATTAAAGGCTGGGCAGCTCGAGGAGAAGGTTGCGCAGTCAGGTTTCCTACCAGAGGTTGCTGTCATAGGCCGATATGATCTCTACGACGACACAATCTTCGGCAGCAACGGACACTCTGGTTCGATCATGGCAATTGCCTCGATCAATCTGTATCGCGGAGGCTCTGACTCAGCAGCTCGAGAGGTGGCAGCCGCCACGAGCCTTGCTTTCACCCATGACATCAGTCGTTTCGAAGAAGGCGTCCGTCTGGAGGTACGCCAGGCGTGGCAGGAACTCGATACCGCCTCGGCCCGACACGCAGCAGCTCTTGGCGCAGTAGACGCCGCAAACGAAGCGCTCAGGGTGCGAGATCATCGGTTCAAACAAGGGCTGGACCGGATGATTGATCTGCTCGACGCAGAGACCGCCTTTCGCGAAGCTGAACTGCGCGAGATGGTGGCTCGGTACGATATCGCCATGGCTACCTACCGGCTCCGCTTCACTTCGGGAGCCTCTCTCATCAATGTGGAGGGAAAGTGATCATGAAACACTTCAGTCAGCCCATCACCATTGCTTCTTCTGTTGCCCTCGTTGTTCTAGGCCTCGGTTGTGCCGATGAGGGCTCTCACGCGACTCGTACCGAACTCGAGCCTGTCCAAGTTTCAGTGGTTCAAGTGGAAACCGTCACTGCGGAACACACGATCGAGATCCGAGGCATCGTCCAGCCGTCTCAGCAAGCGAACATCTCGAGCCGAGTCGTCGGGCCTGTTGTTTCCGTCAAAGTCCGCCCCGGATCGGTCGTCAACAAAGGACAGGCATTGGTTGAGATCCAGCCAGAGGCGGCAGAGGGTCAACTCTCACAAGCTGCAGGGGCATTGGCCCAAGTCAAGGCTGCCCATGCCCTCGCCGAACGCAACTTCCGACGCTATGAAGCCCTGCACGGCGAAGGCGCGGCATCAGAGCTGGAGCTCGATATGGCACGAATGCAGTTCGAGCAGGCGCAGGGCGCCGTAGAACAGGCACAAGGAGCCGTCAAATCCGCAACCTCCGTTGCCAACGAAGCGATCGTACGCGCTCCCTTCAACGCTCGTATCGTCCAAACCTTGGTCGAAGTCGGTGATCTCGCAGCGCCCGGCCGCCACCTTGTCCGCCTTGAAGCACTTGGTGGTCAACAGTTCTGGCTTTCGATCCGGGAGTCCCAGATTCACCTCATCGAGACCGGAACTCATGTTGCGGTCGAACTCGATTCAAGACCCGACCTCGGCCTCATCGAAGGTGTCATCGACGAGATCATTCCTTCGGCCGATCCTGCAACGCATTCGTTTACTGTCAAGGTAGGTTTGGGCACTACCAAGGTGCCGTCCGGAATCAGTGGGCGAGCACATCTTGCCGGTGAGTCCAACCAGCGATTGGTCATCCCGGTCTCAGCAGTTCATGCTCGTGGCGGTCTTGAGCTGGTCGTCGTGCGATCTTCCGACGGAAGTTCGCGAACTCGGGCAGTCACGACCGGCGCCCAATTTCCTGATGGCAGGATAGAAGTGTTGTCCGGCCTCGCAGCTGGCGAATCGGTTGCCGTCGATGCTCCAGGACCGATGACCGACGGCACTCCGTTGGAGGTGCGCCGATGACCAACGACGAACGCGATCCCAGCGTGAGGCAGGAACCCTCGCCTCAGGAGATCGAATCAGCGCGACGCAGGGCACTTCGGCTGAAGATGACGCGGCGCAAGCTCGGCCTGTCCGGACGTATCGGACGAGCGTTTCTTGATTCCAAGCTGACTCCTCTAATCATTGTCGCTTCGCTCATTCTCGGAGGTTTCGCCATCCTGGTGACCCCTAGCGAAGAGGAACCTCAGATCAAGGTTCCGATGATCGATGTCATGGTCGGCTCACCAGGCTCTTCCGCAGAAGAGATCGAGCACCGCATCATCACTCCACTCGAGAAACTCCTCTACGAGATCGACAACGTCGAGTACATCTACTCCATCTCGCAACCATCCGG
The DNA here is from genome assembly GCA_024229275.1 of bacterium. Lineage (GTDB taxonomy): Bacteria > Acidobacteriota > Thermoanaerobaculia > Thermoanaerobaculales > Sulfomarinibacteraceae > JAAESQ01. Next base: position 34,145 of record JAAESQ010000734.1, read on the forward strand.
AGGGCTCATCGTCGTCCGTTTCCTAGTCGGGACGGATCCTGACCAAGCGGCCTCCCGCGTCCACGCGAAGATCGCCTCGGCGAGGGATGAGATGCCGGACGGCACGATGCAACCGATCGTCAAACCACGGACCATTGATGATGTCCCGGTTGTCGCCTACACCCTTTTCGGAGAGCAGGCATCACCGACTCAATTACGCCGTGTCGCTGACGAACTTAAAGTCGAATTGACCCGTCATCCCCGCGTCGCCCAGGTCTGGGTCATCGGTGGTCAGAAACGCGTCGTGCGCGTCGACTTCGACCGTGAACGCCTTGCCGCCTTCAATGTGTCGATCCTCCAAGTCCATCAGGCACTGGCCGGCGCGAACTGGCGGCTGCCAGCTGGATCTACCGCAGTTGCGAACAGCGAGTTCTTGGTAGAAGTCGGAGACTTCCTGCGCACTGAGGAGGACGTCGCCCGAGTCGTGATTGGAGTCTATGGCGACCGCCCGGTATACCTGGAAGACGTCGCGTCTGTCTTCGATGGTCCGGAAGAGCCGGCATCGTATGTCTGGCTTGGCGCCGGACCAGCAATCGCCGACAAGGGCATCGACACCACCAGTCTCGACCTGACTGCTGTGACCTTGGCTGTGGCCAAGAAACCCGGCACCAACGCTGTCGACATGGTCGCTGACCTCGATCGCAACCTCGAGCGCCTTCGTGGGCCAGTCATCCCGTCGAATATTCAGATTCTCAAGACTCGGGACTACGGTTTCACAGCCAAAGAGAAGTCCGACGAACTCTTGAAGCATCTCTTTTCGGCAACCATCGCCGTCATTCTGCTGATGTGGATCACGCTTTCACGACGCGAAGCTACGGTTGTTGCAGTCGTCATCCCAGTGACTCTGGCCCTCACTCTTGCTGCGAGTTACTTTTTCGGCTACACACTGAACCGAGTCAGTCTCTTCGCTCTCGTCTTCTCGATTGGAATCCTCGTCGACGATGCCATCGTCGTTGTCGAGAACATTCACCGCCACTTCAAACTGAAGTGGGCCGAGCCAAAACTCACAACCACCTACGCGGTAGATGAGGTCGGCAACCCGACCATTCTTGCAACCTTTGCCATTATTTCGGCACTGATGCCACTGGCCTTCGTTCGCGGGCTCATGGGCCCATATATGCGACCAATTCCGATCAACGCATCGGCGGCGATGCTCTTCTCACTCATGGTTGCGTTCACCATCTCACCGTGGCTCGCGTATCGCCTCTTTCGCAAGAAACATGACTCAGAGGCAGTGTTGCCCGGTTCCGGACCTGACGCGGATGAAGGTGGCGACGACGGATTCCTGGCGAGGTTCTATACCCGTCTGATGTTTCCGATGATTCGGACACCGATGCTTCGCTACATCTTTCTCGCCAGCGTCGCTGGGTTTCTCGTGCTTTCAATGGCAACCGTTGTTTTCCAGTTCACGACCGTTAAGATGCTCCCTCACGACAATAAGTCGGAGCTTCAGGTCGTCATCGACGCTCCCGAGGGATTCACCCTCGAACAGACCAACGCGGCCGCTAGAGAACTGGCATCTACTTTCCGAACGATGCCAGAAGTGACTGACTATCAGGTGTACGTCGGAACGTCGGCGCCGTTCAACTTCAACGGTCTCATACGCCACTACTTCCTTCGCACTGGCTCAAATGCGGCCGACATTCAGATCAACTTCGTTCACAAAGAGCATCGCAAGGACAAATCACACGCCCTCGCAAAACGTGTTCGCGATCTGCTCCTTCCAACCGCGGAATCCCTCGGAGTAGCGATCAAAGTCGCAGAAATACCTCCAGGCCCACCCGTGATGTCGACCCTCGTTGCTGAGATCTACGGACCTCAACTTGATGGCAGGCTCACCGTAGCCGAGCAGGTCAAAGATGTGTTTGCGACCACCGATGGGGTCGTCGACGTCGACTGGGAAGTTGAGGAGCAAGGACCGCGGGTTGAGATTCTCGTTGACCGTGAGAAAGCAATCCGGTCCGGAATCAGCTCCGAACAGATCGTTCGCACACTTCGCGTCGCTCTCAACGGTGCTGAAGCTGGGTCCATTCACGAACCAACATCGAGAGAGATCGTTCCGATAGTCCTCCGCCTCGACCGAGCGCAGCGTGCTCATATCGACGATTTGCTGCGACTCCACGTACACGGCAACCATGGCGCAATGGTTCCTCTCGCAGAGCTGGTAACGGTTGTCGACACCGAGCGTGAACGAAATCGATACCATAAGAACCTCCAGCCGGTGACTTATGTCTACGGCGAGGTTGCCGGGCGCTTTGAGGCACCGGTCTACGCGATCCTTGAGATGCAGAAGCGCCTCGAAAATCTCACTACGCCGGATGGCGAACCACTCGAGATCGTATCGACTGCCTTACCTGAAGACACATCACGGTACATCATGAAGTGGGATGGTGAATGGCACATTACGTATGAAGTGTTCCGCGATATGGGCATTGCCTTCGCCATCGTCATGGTGCTGATCTATGTTCTGATGGTCGGCTGGTTTAAGTCGTTCATCACGCCGATCATCATCATGGTGCCTATTCCCTTAACCCTGGTTGGCATTCTTCCGGCTCACGGCATTTTCGGAGTCTTCTTCACAGCGACGTCGATGATCGGTTTCATCGCGCTGGCAGGAATCATTGTTCGCAACTCTATTCTCCTTGTCGACTTCATCAACCTCGAACTCAAGTCCGGTGAAGTGCTGGAGGATGCCGTCGTCAAGGCCGGTGCTGTCCGTTTGCTTCCGATCCTCTTAACCCAACTCTCAACTATTGTCGGCGCCTCGTTCATGCTCTCCGATCCGATTTTCCAAGGCCTCGCCTTGGCCATGATCTCCGGAATCATCGTCTCGACCGCCCTCACTCTCGGTGTCATTCCTGTGCTGTACTACATCTTTCTCAAAGCCGTAGGGCCCGAGAACGTGGTGGAGATCGAATGATCTTTGGAGTCGCAGGATGCAGAACCCGCTTCAAACGACCAGAGTTCTCACACCCTGTGACTCAGGACCTGAAACTCGAATTTCGTATTTTGAACCGTACAACCCGACTCTCGAAAGGAGTTTTCCCATGACCGTCAACGAAGCCCTTCGCGCTATGGCCGGAATCGTAGTTTTACTGAGCCTTGCCCTCGGATACTGGATCAGCCCGTACTGGTATCTCTTCACAGCCTTTGTTGGCCTCAACCTTCTTCAGTCGGCGTTCACCAAATGGTGCCCCGCGATGACGATCTTCAAGAAACTGGGGCTCAAAGGAGGTTAAGAGTAAAGGGGTTAAGAGGTGAAGCCGGAGCGATGCATCGGACTCAAGGTACTGAAACGCTCGTCACTGACAGCCTGCAGCGCCACGGAGCATTCAGTCCAAACCATGGGTCTGTTCTGCACTCTTCACACTTCACGCTTCACTCTTCACATTTCCGGAGGGAACCATGAAAATACTCATGATCATTGTTGAGTCAGAGTGTCGCGAGGAGTTGGAAGTTCTTCTCGATCGCCACAACGTTGACGGATATACCGAGATACCCGGCGCTCACGGCGTCGGCACTTCCGGAATTCGTATGGGCTCGGGCGCCTTTCCCAAGACGTCGAGCGTGTTCTTCACAATCATTGACGAAGACCAGCTCGCAGCTATCAAGGCCGACATCACCAACTACTGTGAGGCCTGTGGTAAGAAGATGAGGATGGCGGTCTGGGGAATCGAGGAGGCTTTTTGACGTGACCGAGATATCAACACTGAATCCCCTTTCCGAAGACCAGGAGAGCTCTAACCATACCCGGAGGCACCCTGCCGTGAATCAAGTACTGTTTTTTGTTCTGTTCATCGCCGCGTACTTCGCACTCCAATTCTGGGTCCTTCCCAAGCTAGGTGTTCCTACGTGAGCGGTTCCGAATCCCTCGGCCGGAGGCCAGGGTTGCAGCATAGATTCCAGGTCCGACACAGGAGAACAACCGATCGTGGAGAATGGCCAAACCGACCCCACGCTCCGCTGACCAGAATAGAAAACTGGTCGAGCCCGAGCCCGTCACCGAAAAGCCGCGGACATTTTGGAGTCGAACCAGCCGCACTCAGAGTCCGATATTTCTCGCCTTGGCACCAAAGCCGGTAACGGCAACAATAACGGGCTCGGCTGGTTTTGGAATGAGCTACACCACACTTTTGTACTCGAGTTCGAAGCGCCGCATATGGCGCGCTTCCTCCATCGCCAGTGCAAGGAATACTTCTGCAATGGGACCATCGCTAGCGAGACCCGCGAGTCCCATGTAGAGATCGAAGGCCGCTTGTTCGTTGAGGATCGCGTAGTGCAAAGCTTCTGCATATGTCATCTGGCGACTTGGCTGGATATCGATAAGCTCCTCTGAGATACCAAGCGTTTCCACGGTAACGTCGCCGAAGTTCGTCGTCTCACCGCGTTGAACCTTCAGGAGTTTCTCTTTGTGCGCATCCTCTTGTTTGGCGAACTCGAGAAATACCTCTCTCATACCAGGATGTTCAACGTTTTCAGCAAGCCAACGATAGAGGTCTGCCGCCTCCTCCTCTTTGCGGATCGCCATATCTAGGATGTCACTCGCTCCACTGAGTTCCATTGATCGCCTCCTCAAGAAGCAAAGCACATTTATCACAGCTCAGCTACAGACTGAAGTGTAACCGAGTACACTCTCTGGGTGCTGAAGATTGGTAACCTCTCGCTCACGTCCTCCCTGATCCTCGCCCCGATGGAGGGACTCACCGATTCGCCAACAAGGCGCATCATACGATCCCTCGGTGGTTGTGGTTTGGTCGTCACAGAGTTCATATCGACTGAAGGGCTTCTTCGCAACGTCCCGTCTGAAACCAAAAAGCTCGAATACGACCCAGAGGAACAACCGCTTGCTGTGCAAATCGCGGGCAAGGAGCCAGGGCGAGTTGCCGACGCGGCGGCGATGGTCCAAGACGCAGGAGCGGCGATCTGTGACCTCAACATGGGCTGTCCGTCACGCAAAGTCATGCGCAACGGTGTCGGTGCGGCCCTGCTCGATCAGCCCGAGTTAGTGCGACAGATCATGAGAGCAACTCGCGCTCGGTTGAACATCCCCTTGACCGTCAAGCTGCGACTTGGCGTTGCCTGTAAGAGTCGCACATTCCTGTCCATCGCGAAAATCTGCGAGGCTGAGGGAGCTGACGCAATCACCCTGCATGCCCGCACTGCTCGCCAGCAGTACGGCGGAGACGCAGACTGGACCGAGATCAGAGCACTCAAGGAGATAGCCGATGTGCCTGTCATCGGCAATGGCGACGTTCTTCGGCCCGAAGATGCTCTCAGAATGGTTGAGGAAACCGGCTGTGACGGCGTAATGATCGGTAGAGCAGCCATCGCCAACCCTTGGATCTTTCAGCAGATTACCGCCCTGAGTGACGGCACACTATGGAAAGAGCCCTCACTTATCGAGCGACGAGATCTCCTCCGCCGACATACAGAACTCGTCATAGATCACTATCCCGTGGACGGCGCGCGTTTCCACCAACTGCGAGTCCTTATTCGCTCGGCCACCCACGGCTTGCCGGGCGGACGCCATCTCAGGCGTCAGCTCTCACTGGTAGGCTCATTCGACGTTTTGACCAAAAGGATCGACGAATTCTTCGAAGCGCTCATCACCTCAGCCAGTGACCAACCACCACACCAATGAACGTCGCCGTCGCATAGCCTAGAGTGCCACAGAGAATTGCGGGAATCACTAGAGCGTTCCAACGCCGTGCCACAGCCATCGCCGCGGCTGAAGTCGGCCCCCCATGTTGGCGTTCGAGGCGATCACAATCTCCGCCAAATCGAGTCGAAGCAATCGCCCGGTCAGCAGGACGACTCCCAGGTGAACGGCAAGAATCGCGATCGCAAACACGAAGAGCATCACTCCGTGTTCCAACACGAGGGCGATAGAAGCGGACGCTCCTATTGCGGCAAAGAACACCTGCATCAACAGCACTCCAATTTCCTGCGCACCCGCAATTGAACCGAGCCAGCGCGGGAACAACGTCGCCAGAGCCACGATAATCGCCGTTACGAACAAAATACCACTCGAGCCGAGGCCAACAGCATCTGCGATGCCGTAACCTACTGCACAGGCGCTCGTTGCGATCGCCAATGCGGTTGCGATTCCACGCAGCGTGATCGCCTGCCGCCGCGTTTCTGCTTCTGAGTCGATTGTCTGCTCTTGAACACGACGGGCGTATTTTCGACGCAACCACGGCAGAGACGGCAGAGCGAAAAGCACCAAAAAGTAGAGGGTCATAGCCAAGTTGTCAGCAGCAATCCCAGCTGCGAGAAGGTCTCCTGAACGCAATCCCAAGGCCTCCGCCGCAGCCATGTAGTTGAGAGAGCCGCCGACATATGTGGCGCAGAAGATTCCCGCCAGTTTCCAGCCCTCAGAACCGAGTGGCACAAGTTGGAACGCGATCCATGTTCCCACTACTGTTCCCATGGCCCCAGCCGCGAAAGCTAGAAGTGTGGGCCCGGCTTCTCGCAGGATTCTCTTCAGATCGGCAGAGAATAAGAGAAGCGGGATCGCCAGCGGCACTAAGTATGACCACACGATGTCGTACACAGGCGCCTGCGCAGGGATGATGCGAAGGTTCGACAGAAGAAACGTAGAACCAATCGCGATCACCGCACCGGACAGTTTCGAGCCCCACCGCGTGCGCTCTGCCCACAACCCGAATGCCCCCGCTGAAAACAGTATCGCGAGCAGAGCCCATGTTTGGTCGGATTCTATGAGTGACGACATGTTGAGGAGAGTAGCAAAGCCTGGTTTCTCGCGACCCGCTCCCTCGACCGGAAAGCCCGAAGTCGCGTCGGAGGCCGCCGCTTTTCAGCCCGGACTCTTCAGCAGGGCTCGCCGCGAAGGTCGAGAGGTGTGGTGCAGCTCGGTGATCTCGCAAGATGAGAAAGCGAAGGCGTACTCGAGGTACGGCGAGCGAACGAGTCGAGAAAGCGCCGAGATGTGCCGCGGATCTCGGCCTGCAGCCGAGCAATGATGAAGAATCCGGGCCTGCCAAAGGAAAACGCCTCGCTTTGCAGCGAGGCGTTCCTAAAATAGACTTCCCGGCGGCGGTACCGCCTCCGGCATGCCGGAGCGAGGGGGTCGCAACCCCCTCGCCACGAGAAACGAGTTCTCGTGGGCCCACTCCCCCAGCCGACGCGCCTAAAGGTCGCGCCGGAGGTCGCCGACTTTTCAATGCCAAAGGAAAACGCCTCGCTTTGCAGCGAGGCGTTCCTAAATAGACTTCCCGGCGGCGACCTACTCTCCCACGGCATTCCACCGCAGTACCATCGGCCCGGAGGGGCTTAGCTGCCGAGTGCGGAATGGGATCGGGCGTTTCCCCCTCGGTAAGACCACCGGAAAAAAATTCACAACCGTAACCGAGTTCAAACATCACCTAGCTAATAAAAAACACAAGTAAACGTGTGGTCAAGCCGCACGACCGATTAGTACGGGTTAGCTCCACGTGTTGCCACGCTTCCACATCCCGCCTATCAACCAGGTGGTCTCCCTGGGGTCTTTAGGGGTATTGCTACCCGGGAGACTTTATCTCGGAGTGGGCTTCCCGCTTAGATGCTTTCAGCGGTTATCCTTTCCGAACTTAGCTACCCAGCTATGCCGCTGGCGCGACAACTGGTGCACCAGAGGTTCGTCCATCCCGGTCCTCTCGTACTAGGGACAGATCTCCTCAAGTCTCCTACGCCCACGGTAGATAGGGACCGAACTGTCTCACGACGTTCTAAACCCAGCTCACGTACCGCTTTAATCGGCGAACAGCCGAACCCTTGGGACCTGCTTCAGCCCCAGGATGCGATGAG
>JAAESQ010000735.1 GCA_024229275.1 bacterium
TGCCGTTGAAACAGCTCACTTCGGTCTTGGTGAAGACCTTCTCTCCCTCGATCGGCGCTACATGCTCGTGAATCTCGAAGCCCTTAGATGATTTGTGGCGTACGTGCACCACGAGATCGCCCTGATCTCGGAAAGCAGCCAGTACCTTGGATGCATTCAGGCTTGCCTTTTCCGGCTCCACAAGCGCAGCCGCACCTCCGGGGTAGTAGAAGAGTTGGACGTCGATGATCACCAAAGCAGACCGAGACGCTTCCTCCGGATCAGTGCAAGTCGCGAAAGATGTCGCGAGTAGAGCGACGATCAGAGCTGCTGCGATTCTCAAACAATTCATGTGTTCCTCCAGTGTCCGAGCAACAGCTGCGATTAGTTCAGCCTCGAACTGATTCCTGCCGGTATCTCTGGCAAGCGTACCACTGGGTATGGGTTGAAGCTGCGGCGCCACTGTTGAACAACCCAGCTAGAGAAGAATCCCCATCGCAGCAGGGAATCGGGACTGCTTGGTTCCAGCAGCACGGGAATCAGGCGGGCAAGTGGTTGACGCAGGCTGACGACGACTGATCCTGCTTCCAAGGTCATCTCACGAATCTCGTAGCTGCCTTCGATCTCAAGTGGGACATGCCCCTGTGATGGACGCTGTACGGGCTCGAGTTTTTCGATCTGGTACTGCTCGACCGAAGCTGTCATCGGTTGGTTGAGTCGCTCCATCACAATGCCGTGGGCCTCAAGTTTGCCGATCACGTTCTTGTGCACCGGAGGTATCACATAGGCCTCGGGCAGCGCCATCGAAGCAGTCGGAACGGTGCGATTGAAGTAAGGAACTGTGTAGTCCTTCAAGCGATCCGTAGGGACGACGCGTACTCCGTTGTACCAGGGTGGATAGCGGTGGAGTTCGCTCTCCGGAATCTGTTCGACATTGAACTCATAGCTTTTGATTGTGATGTCGTGCAAATTCTCGACATCAAACGCCGTCACCCAGCCCTTTTCGCGCAGCCCTTCACGAGTACGCACGGACTCTGCGTGCAGGAGTTCTTCCATCTCGTTGATGTTCTCGTGAGTAAACTCGAGGATCGACCGGACGAAGGCGTGCGACGCCAGGACACGGGTCTTGAAGTCGGCATGGGAGTAGTTTTCGTCGAGCACGGTGAAGATGTTGCGCAAGCCGACATAGTTGGTTGAGTAACGCGCTTCAAATGCGTGGTTGCGCCAGCCCTTGGTTGGATCGGCACGGTCATCGAAATTGCCGTACGGAAGGCTGTCATATCCGTAGGTCTCCCGCATCGTCTCAGCCACTGAGGGGAAAAACGTCTGCCACATGTAGCCCTTCAGGGCATCCGACGAGTTCTCGTTCGCCATCGTCGTATAGGTGACGGGCTCACGATGGTATGAGCCGTTGGTGGTGTGCATGTCAACGAATAGAACCGGCTCCCATTGACGCAGGACCTGGATCAATCCTTTGACCTCGGGTGTGTCCAGTTTGATGAAATCGCGGTTCAGGTCGAGGTTTTGACCGTTGTAGCGAATGCCGGCGAGTTCCGGGCCGTTGTCGCCGCGATTGTCACCGAGTTTGTCGTTGCCATCGGCATTGAAGATAGGAACCAGGAGGACGACCTGATTGTCGAGCACTTCGTTGAGTGTGCCCTCGACAATGTCTCGGAGGATCATCTGCACTGCCTCTTTGCCCTCGATTTCGCCCGCATGGATATTGGCGATGATGAGGATCGACGGAAGGCCGTATGCGCGTGCTTCTGCCGGTGTTGCCAGGCCCTGCTTACTGACGATGACCAAAGGAACATCCCTGCCCTCAACGGTTGTGCCGAGAGTTCCGACTCGAAGCTGACTGGAATTCGCTGCGGCTTCGTTGACGAAACTCACCACGTCCGAGTAGAGCGAGGTCTTTGCGTAGTCGGTCTCTTCTGCGACGGTGATGAGTTCTGCAGATGCCGCAAGGGCAAACGTAAGGAGGCCAATCGTCACTATCAGAGGGGTTCTTTTCATTCTGAGGGGTCCTCGTTTCTCCGATTTGTCGCCACAGAGGCCGGCCCGGTCAATGGCGTCAAGGATAGCGCAGCACGGACTCGCTTGACGCAAGCGATTCAATCGCCATAATGGAGACACGCGGACCGGACCTCCCGGTTGCAGCGGGGTGGGTGGGAGCGAAAGACCCGAAATGCCGGGTCAGCGCTCACGCGAACCCGGGCAACTGCAATTGGGAGGACAACATGGCCGTAATACTCACCGGAAAAAACCTAACCATCGAAGCGATCGAAGCTGTAGCTCGTCGAGGCGAGAAAGTAGAGCTTCACCCGGATGCGCAAGCGCGCATTGAAACATGTAGGGCATTTCTCGAAGAGCGTATCGAAGCCAAAGAGATCATGTACGGCGTCAATACCGGCATTGGCGAGTTCTCTGAGGTCGTTCTTGACGACGAGCAGGTAAAGCAGTTTCAGAAGTACCTGATCTACAACCA
>JAAESQ010000736.1 GCA_024229275.1 bacterium
AATCTGGCTGGTGTCGGTCGTTGCGTCCAAGCATCCGTGATCCGTTGCCGGCACCTTGCCGTTGGGGACGACGGGGAAGATCTCGAACCCCGTGTGGTCAAAATATTGAGCCGAACTCCAAGTAGTGGCTTTGACCCGAGTTGTGGTAAGTCGTTGGGGAGGAGTTTCGGCTGAGGCTGCCGCCTGCAATCTTTGCCCAGACAGGACAGATTGGCCACGTTCGCATCAACGGCGCAGCAATCGGAATTGTGGCCCCGACAACCAGTTGACGTGAGGCCCGACCAGCGCGATCGTGAACGCTTCTGCGTTCCCTGTCACTCAGATGGTCTGCCCATGAGCTTCATCCTGCAACCCTGGCAAGTCTTGCTCGTCATCCTGTCCGCCTGGGTCCACCGCGAGCAGCAGAAGATCATCGAGTTCTACCAAGTGGAACTTGAAGCCATGATGAAGGCACAGGGAAAGAAACGGCTCTTGTTGACCGATGACCAACGCCGACTCCTCGCCGTCAAAGGCAAATTCCTGGGCCGAAAGGCCCTGATGGAGCTGACCACCATTGTCACGCCCGATACGATCCTGCGTTGGCACCGAACCCTCGTTGCCCAGAAGTGGAACTACAGTGAGCGTCGCAAATCAGCGGGACGCCCACGTGTAGGGCAGGAGATCGTCGATCTTGTTGTTCGCTTTGCGCGGGAGAATGTGACCTGGGGATACGACAAGATCCAAGGCGCCCTGGCCAACCTGGGTCACAAGATCTCCGATCAAACTGTTGGCAACATCCTAAAACAACATGGCATCGAACCAGCGGGCGACCGGAAGCGACAGACAACATGGACGACCTTCATCAAGTCGCATTGGGATGTCCTGGGCGCGATCGACTTCACAACTATCGAAGTCTGGACCAGAGGCGGACTTGTCACGTACTATTTGCTCTTCGTCATGGAAGTGGCCACTCGTCGGGTTCACTTTGCCGGCTGCACTGCCAATCCCGACGAACCATGGATGAAGCAGATTGCCAGGAACCTGACCGACTGTGAAGATGGCTTTCTCAACGGTAAGCGTTTCCTGATCATGGATCGTGACACGACGTTCAGTGATGCGTTTCGGAAGACCCTGGAAGACGAAGGCGTTGAAAGTGTGCGGCTTCCGCCGCGATCACCGAATTTGAATCCACACCTGGAACGGTTCATGAGAAGCCTCAAGGACGAATCCCTTTCGCGGCTTATCTTCTTCGGCGAGACGTCGCTTCGCACGGCTGTCGGCCAGTTCCTGGAACATTATCACGGAGAGAGGAACCATCAGGGATTGGGCAATCAATTGATTGATCCAGGTAAGGAAGTCGGCCAGTCGCAGGGCGAGGTCAAATGTCGCGAGCGACTCGGCGGCCTCTTGCGATACTATTACCGCGACGCGGCGTGAGAGAGTCATCCTGTTCAAACGGTTGAAGACATGGCTGGTCGTCTGGGCTGAACCCTACCAACAGCGGGAGATCGAACGGCTCCATGAAGAATGTTGTCGTCTGAAAGAAAAGCTGATGAAACTCAACGGCGGAGAGCCGATTCCTCTTTCGCCAAAACAACGTCGCCTGTTGGCGGAGAAAGCCAAGGGGATCGATCCCGAAGTCCTGAAACAGATCTCTGTGTTCGGTTTTCAAGACTTCAATCCGCAGTGCCCGAACGACACGTCGACAGAATCTCCGTAACTCCAAAGATCAGAACTCGAGTTGTTGCCTCGATTTGACGTTCGTCGCAGTTTTTTGACCTAACGGGCAACATCCGTGTCTAGCCAACCGTCTGATTCACCATCCAGGCAAGCTGGATGGGGTCTCGGTAGGGGC
>JAAESQ010000737.1 GCA_024229275.1 bacterium
ATCACTACAGTATTTCCACGAACCTGGTGCTGTACTGCTTCTGTGCTACCTAACAAAGTGACTTTCACCTGAGAAGGTCGATCCAGACCTGGTACTTCAAGCTCATCTTCAGGCCAGCGCAGACAGAATACGAACAGTGTGCTGCCTTTGCGGGTATAGAGGACTCTGTTTTCGGAAGCTGAACCGCCGCCACTCTCGTCCGACCGTCCAGGACTCCAGGCCCGTGTTTCAAAGATGGCCTCGCCATTAATCTTCAGCCATGCCCCGATATCCCGCAGCCGTTGCTGCATGATCACTGGAATTCGTCCGTCTGCGGTGGGGCCCACGTTGAGCAACAGGTTCCCCCCACGACTGACGATGTCTATCAACTCATGGATGAGCTGGCGTGAAGTCTGATAGTGGTTGATGTTCTCTGCTCGGTTGAATCCGTAGGATCGCCCCATCCCCCGGCTCTCTTCCCAGGGATGCGATGCGCCGACTGCTTCGGTGTCCTGATACTCGCTGGAGTAGTAGTCCCCATGATGACCAGGCATACCCTTCGCCCATCGGTCGTTGACAACCACTTCGTCTCTATTAGGCGCGTTGTTGTAGAGCCAGGCTAAAAACTCTTTTGTCTTCCAGTATTCGTCTTCCTCATCCCATTCGCCGCCATCAGAAAAAATGAGCGCCGGCTGGTATTTCTCGACCAGCTCCTTGAGCTGAGGCAGCACGTGATCGTCTACGTATTTGTCGCGAGGGATCCCATATTTCTCCATGATGGACTCGTCGATATACCGTCCGGAAGGTGTCCGGCCAGTTAAAGAGGTCTCCCACTCGATCATCGAGTAATACAGCCCCATGCGCATGCCCTTGGCTCGAACCGCTGATGTCAGATCACCGACAAGGTCACGCTTCGGCCCAACGTCCATGCTGTTCCAGTTCTCTTTGTATTTCGATTCGGTTGGCCAGAGACAGTAGCCATCATGGTGCTTCGCGGTGAGTACCACATACCTAGCCCCTGATTCCGAGAACATCTCAGCCCAGAAACCGGGGTCAAAGAGTTCCGCTTTGAACATGGGAGCAAAATCTCGGTATTCAAAATCGCCACCGTAATTCTGCTCGTGAAATAGCTCTTCGCCCCGCAATTCCCCCATCACACGAGCTTGATACCACTCCGCATAGGAAGCGTACTTCCCCTCTGTCACACGAATCCATGAGGGAACGGAGTAAACACCCCAGTGAATGAAGATGCCGAACTTCGCATCCTCAAACCAATCGGGTATCGCCCGACTATCAAGAGAATCCCAATTCGGTTGAAACTTCATGCTCGAAACTCCCGCACTCTGCTGCGAAAACACACAGCTCGCCAATAACATACATACGAGGGCATGAATTACTGAAGAGATGCAAATTGGTTCTTTCATGTTTCACCGTCCACCTGATCTCATTCTCACTAGCATCCGCAGATTCTTGAGGTATTGCTGTCTCTGCGAACTTCCTACGGAGTCTCGGCAACTCCTATCAAGTGCCATGCCGTCTGCCTACCGGCCAGGTAGATCACTTTCTCACCGTCGAAGTAGGCGCTCTGCTCGAGCTTGATTTGGGCGAGTTGGTCGCTCCAGTCCGGAGCTGCGACCTTGACATTGCCCTCGATGGCGTAGGCGGTATTGGGGTACAACAACCACTCACCCCGCACCGGGATCACTTCCTGCTTATCCCACAGGCCAATGATTGGACCCGGGCCATGCCCGAACATGCCCAAGGGATGGCTGTAGATGCTGCCGGTGATGCCGGCTTCCGCCATCGCAACCAGACCCTTTTCAAGGATTTCGTTGCCCGAGTACCCACTGCGAAATTGATCGGTATGGAGGTCTTGCCAACGATTTCCAACCGCCAAAGCGTCCAGAAGATCATCCGGCGGGGCGGACTCTCCGAGACGGAGCACGTATCCCATCTCCTGTGTATCGGTGCACAGGCGTAGATAGCAGATGCCGACATCTGTGTGGAGCAGGTCTCCGGGTCGAATCACTCCATCTTCCGTGCAGATCGGCTCTTCCGGGTTGCATGGCGTCTCAGGATGCTGCACATCGACCCACGGAGGGAACCAAGTCCGCAGGTTGAGATCACTGAAACGCTGCAGCATGTAAGCGGAAACATCGCTGGTGGTCGTGACCCCTGGAGTGATCACACGATCCGAGAAAGCCTCGGCGATGACTCCACGAGCGAGACCGACGATATGAGGGTAGACCTCAAGTTCTGCGGGAGTCCGCGTCTCCAACCAGCGAATCACAAGATCCTCGGCGCCTGTCAAACGTTCGCTCAGATCCTCACCCAATGCCTCCTCAAGCTGTTCCTTCAATCCGACACTCAGGCCATCCGCGAAGGCCCAGCTACGGCTGACATTGATGCCGATGCGTTGCGGATCTCGTTCCTTGATGAGTTCGGCCAAGCGCTGCCACTGTTCTTCTGGTTCGCCGCCATCCCAGCCCTTCACGTAGAGTCCGCGATAGGTGTTGCGACCGACATTGATGCGTTCCACTCCCTGATCGCCGCCGCGGTCGAAGAAGAGCAGGATCGTCAGACGGCGTGCCGAATAGGCCGGCTCGGGAACCAGCGTCAAATAGGTCGGATCCTCGTTGTACTCGCGATTGATCACCAGCCACATATCGAGACCGGCTTCGTGCATCACACGAGGCAACAGTTCATCAAGGCGCTGCTTGGTGATCTTGTTTACCGGCTCGATCCGATCGCTCATAGCGAGGACCGCTCCAGGCTCGGTCACCTCTGCAGATTGATCAGCGGCTACACTCGTCAAAACGCAGGTGATTAAACAGACTCCGAGAAGCGATACCCGAACAGGGTCAATTCGACGAGTCATGCGGCGCGTCCTTTCCGATAGAGAGATCAGTCTCGTCAACAAGAGGCAGAATAACGCAGCCGACATTCTCGCTCTCAACCAGTGGGATATGAAATATCGAGAACTCTTGCAGGTACGTGCGATCCATCGCCCGTTTCATTGTTAACCGGCGTCGCATAGGCAAAGACCGAACCACCGGACGTCCCAACGAACACGTCGATTAATCCGGTCATGTCTTCCTCATCGCTTAGCATGCGCAAGATCTTGTCGTACTGCTTGGATTCATATGGGCCTATCGTCACCTCAAACCAATTGCCATATCTCTGACCAGAATCCGTTTTGGCGTAGCAGGCAAATCCAATAAGAACCGGAAAATCATTTGGATTGAAGAGGCCGAGGTTGGTGCGAAATCCTTCCGTATCGGACGCCGACTGTCTTATCAGCATCAAGCGACCCCATTGGTCGTAGTCAATAGCTTCTTCTCTCATCAGCGTCGGTGTGTACATACCGTGGGTCCCGTTCGGCCCTTTGGCGTACGTCTGCGCAAAAACAATAATGTGTTCCCCGCTCGAGCTCTTGATCTGAAGAGTAGCTGCACCCTGATAGTTAAAAACACTCTCGAGGACATTCTCCAACCGCACGGAATCCGGCCAATCAACCACAAAGGTCTTCTCTTGAGGTGAGGAATTGTCCTGATCTCTGGGCAAGAGAACAATCGTGAACCCAACTGGACGTACGACGTCAATCGAGATCTCGAGATCTGTCTGCCACTTCACCCCACCAAATCCGGTGAGATTGGCAGCTGCCATCACAAAGTACTCACTGGGGACCTTGCTCCCGGCATCCATGCTCTCGAGCGATTCTTGGTTTCGATTCACTTGAGCCTGTGTGTCGGCCGAAGAAAGCACACAGACTGCAGCCACGATGAAGAGAATTGAACAACGTCGATACAACAACTTCATGACCTCTCTCCTTTTCCCTGGCTCGCGCGACTCATTCAGACAAGCGACTGAATCTTCTCACGTCCACTGTTCCCAGCTAAATGCATACGAACTCTACTACATATGACAGTGCTCCAATAGTTGAGTCCAACACGGCTGCTTGCGCTCCCGGTAACCCTCAGGCTCCGGATACAGAGGGACAAAGACACGTAGTAAGCCGGCTACTCCAGGCATCGATACCTGCATGTCCACTGCATCATGCCATTCATCGAACAACCGTTGACGCATCGAAGGTGCCCATCACTACAGCTCCATCCCAAAAGGGTTGCTTGTCGACGCAGACCTCCTTGGTGCCTCCGGCGCCGCTCAGGGGCGAGACTCGACCATCTTTCAGTAAAACCCGATGCATCTACTGAGGAAAACGAAATATATCTAAGACAGTCGCCGGAACGAAGAATCCGTCGCCGGTTCCATTGTCGATCGGTGTTGCATACGCAAAGACGGAGCCGCCCTCCGTCGTGCATATGACTTCCGCCATTCCGGTAAAATCTACCTCATTGCAACTCTGGCTTACAACCTTGTCGAACTGAACCGACATCAACGGACCGAGTGTGCTGGTGATGACAACGATTGATCGCACTTCTTCATCATTTTCGTTCTGCCCGTAGAGTTCGAGCCGGAGAATGAAATCAACCGGGAACGGATTCGGATTCACGAGACCAACGTTGGTTCTAAATCCGGTCGTATCAGACACCGACTGCTTGATCTGCATCATGCGCCCGAATTTATCGGTGCCGATTTCGTCTCGACTCGTCAAAGCCGGCATGTACATCCCATAGGACCCGCTCGGGCCTTCAGCGTAGGTTCGTGCAGATATGACGAGTTGCTCGACGTTGTTGAGGCCCTTGAACTGAAGAGTGGCCGCACCTTCGAAGCCAAACACACTCCCCAGGACGTTCTCAAAGCGCAAAATCTCAGAATGGTTGACTATGAAGGTCTTCTCCTGCGGAGAAGGATTGTCCTGACCTCTGGGAAGCAGGACCATTGTGAACGGCACTGGGTAGAGGCCGTCGGTCAACAGAGAAACGGAGACCTCGATGTCTGTCTGCCACTTCGTCCCGCCGAATCCAGTGAGATTCGCGACCGCAGGCACGAAGAACTTCGTCGGGTAGTCACTTGAACTGACCGCCTCGTCAATTTGGACAAGATGGTCTCCTTGCCCAAAGAGCTGCCCTTCACGTCCCGGCTGTATTGATTTCCTAGTCGTATTACCGTCGAGACCTATCACAGTTTGCGCATGTGCAGATTGAGACGTCATCACAGCGCACGCGAAGAAGATAAGAACCAGGCAACCTCGTTCTGACAACCTCATGATCACTCTCCTCACTCATATCTGCGTTCAGTTATGACAGTGAGTCTAGCAGCTCGCCAGAAAGTACCCACAAACGAAGTCTAATACCAGATCTCCGACGACCCTACGCTTGGGTGAGTGAACCGAATGTGTTCACGGTCACGACGAGGGAGGAAAGGCATCCGATCGGCCCCAAAAATGCAGCGCCGCATCTTAAGTTTCGGGACCATCTGGACCACCTCTCTATTGACAGGAACCGTGCCACCGATCGTATAAGGCAGCCATCTCAGCTGCCGTCAGGCCAATCCCAAACCACCCAACCTGGTTCGGCAGTAGTCACACCCCGATTGCGACCCGGTTGGTGAAGAGTTCTCTGATGCCACAACCTCCGAGGAACTGGGGAACAGTCAGGAGAGCACAACGCGCGGACTAGTCTGCCATCATTCGACAACAGCACCGTAGGTCGTGAGTCGAAGAAAAGGGGCGGTCTC
>JAAESQ010000738.1 GCA_024229275.1 bacterium
ATACCCGCAAGAATTATCTGATCAATGCCTCTTTTACGTAGCTGCAATACTGTGTCATTTGAATCTCGTCCATATACCTTATGAGGACTTCAGACATAAGTCTTACCATTGTTGATGTACTTCTTGTATTGGGGCATCCAATCTGAACCAGAGCCGTCGAAACCCGTAAGATCTAATTGGCCGGCTCTTTCAAACATATGCAGGTTGTGCATAGCCGCTTCAAGCGCACCCCCATGATGCCAATCAAGGTCAGACGGAAAGTAGTAATGCGGAGAAATAAATAGAGGGATGTCCTTTTCACCCGCCTTACATTCCGCACATCTCAACGACAATTTCCCTGAATTTATAGTTTTTGTTTTTCAGAGAGTTATAGGATTTCTTCCGCGCCTGGATTGAGCACCTCTTTGGCTGTCTCGTGCTCCCAGCGCGCTAACAGCCGTTGAATCTCCCGATAGTTTTGAATCGCCCGAGTGAATAACGCGGCTTGCTCGGGTGTGACCACACTGTGGAGTAAGCGGCCGTCTTGGCGCCGACTCCATTCGTAATACGGGCCATGGCGTGCGGCGGGGTCAGCTGCACAGCGGCAATTTTTACGTCCACAGACCTTCGTGCGTCTGTGCATCGTTCCCGAGGCGACGAAGTCCAGGGCGTTGATGGCACGACGCAGCTCGCGTGTGCGTTCCCGGACTCGAGTGCGGCTTGGTTTCTTCGGTCGTTTCATAAAAGGCTTGACTTCTGTCCTAGATCTGGCGATTATACCGTCGCCAGATGCATAAAAGTCAAGTACTTCATCTACACGCTGATGCACTCGCTCTAAAAACCGAGCGACTGGGCTCCCTACCCCTAATCAATCACTTCCTGGAACGTCTCGACCTCGAGGCCCGTCTGGAGCGCTTCGTCCCGACCCATGACCGACGGATTCGGCTGCCCTATGCCAAGGCCCTGGGGGTCGTAGTGCGCTCGGTGCTGGTCGAACGCGAGCCCCTGTACCGCCAGCACGAGACGGTGAGTACGTTTGCAGCGCAGGCGTTCGGTCTCGATCCGGCGTTGGCGCAGCACGTCGGCGACGATGGCGTTGGTCGTGCCTTGGATCGGCTGTTTGATGCCGACCGCGCGGCCTTACTCACCGATGTGGTGGTCGCTGCCGTGGGGGCATTCGATGTGGTGCTGGAGGAACTGCACAATGACTCGACCACGGTGCGTTTCTGCGGCCAATACCCCCAGGCGCGTGGACGCAAACTGCGCGGTAAACGTGCTCCGTTTATCACCTACGGATACTCCAAAGATCACCGGCCCGACCTTAAACAGCTGCTGTTCGTGCTCACCACCAGCAACGACGGCGGGGTACCGGTACAATTTCGCTGCGAGCATGGCAATGCCAGTGACTCGCGCACGCACCAACAAACCTGGGATGCCCTGTGCCGAGCCGCTGGGCGGGTCGATTTTCTCTATGTCGCCGACTCCAAACTCTGTGCCCGCGAGGCCATGGACCACATCGACCAACGCGGCGGGCGGCTCGTCTGTGTGATGCCGTGCTCACGCCAGGAAGACGCTGAATTCCGCGAATGGATCCAGACCCATGATCCGCACTGGGAGCCGGTGTGGGACCGACCGAACCCGCGCCGGCGCGGTGGGCCACGCGATCGCTGGTGGGTGTTTCGTTATCCGCTGCCTTCGCGCGAAAGCTGGCCGATCATCTGGGTCTACAGCGCCTTGCTCGCACTGCACCAGGAGCATCGACGGCGCGAACGTATTGCCCGTGCGATCCAGGAGCTCGATGACTTCAACAGCAAACTCATCGGCCCGCGGGCCAGAAGACGCTCCCGCCCCCAAGTCCAGGCGCGTATCGAGGAGATCCTGCGCGAGCACAAGGTTGCCCGCTACCTGGGGGTAGAGTTAGTCCGGGACGAAGCGCATCGCTTCCAGCAAGCCCGCCGCGGCCGCCCTGGACTCAACACGCGCTATGTCCGAAAAACGCGCAAGTTCTGGCGCTTGCTCTGGCACATCGACGAAGAGCATATCGCCTACGATCGCAAGAGCGACGGGATGTATCCCCTGCTCACCAATAACCGCACGCTCACCGATGCGCAAGCACTCGAGGCCCACAAACGTCAGCCTACCATCGAGAAGCGCTTCGAACAGACCAAAACCGTCTTCGAGATCGCACCGGTGCTGCTGAAGAACGAGGGTCGCATCGAGGCGTTGTTCTTCGTCTACTTTCTTGCATTGCTGGTACAGGCTCTGATCGAACGTGAACTACGCCGTGCGATGCAGCGTGAGGGTATCGATGAGCTGCCACTCTATCCCGAAGAACGTATGACCCGACGGCCAACCGCTGAGCAAATCCTGCGTCTGTTCAGCCTCACCCAACGCCATAGCCTTCAACACGATGGAGTAACTTTCCACATCTTTGACCCGGAACTCACTGATCTTCAACGACAGATACTGGCATTGCTCAAGGTTCCTGTGAGCGCCTATCGCACCGTCGCCTGAGGCCGGATCAGTCCTCTAGAAATTGCCGAGAAAT
>JAAESQ010000739.1 GCA_024229275.1 bacterium
GGCTAACGAACTGTGGGTCGGGGATTTCAGCGACGGCCCCTACGTCATGATCGATTCTCGGGTGCTACCCACCTACCTGTCGCTGTTCATCGATTGCCACAGCCGCTATGTGGTCGAGGGGCGATACTACCTTCGCCACTCCTTGGATATCTTGATCGATTCCCTGCTCCGGGCCTGGACGCGTTACGGCCTCTCCAATGATCTGTATCTGGATAACGCCAAGGTCTACCATGCCAATGCCCTCAAAGCGGCCTGCTATGGGTTACACATCCGCCTGATCCACCGCAAGGCCGGCGATCCTGCCCCGGGCGGACTGGTCGAGCGGCTTTTCCGCACCAACCAGCAACAGTTCGAAGCCGAAGTCCGCGCCGGCGACATCCTGACCCTGAACCAGCTCAACAAGGCGTTCAGTGCCTGGCTCGCCGTGGCCTATCACCCCACGCGCCACGGCGAGCTCAACGACACCCCCCTCAATCGCTTTGAGCAGGGCCTCCATCGCCCCATCGATAGGGACCAGGCCATCCGTTTCTTCATGCACCAAAAGACAAGGACCGTGCATCGCGATTTCTCGGATGTGGCGATCGACGGCGGCTTCTATCGGGTCGATCGCCAATACCGCGGCGATCATGTGATCGTGCGCTACGATCCCTTCTCCGTCATGGAAAAGGTCTTGATCTATTCCGAGGCGGATCAGTTTCTCGCCACCGCCGAGCGCTACCACCGCGACATCATCGATGACTTTCAACCCCAGCCCCTACCCAAACCCCAATACAACTACCTCGATATGATCGTCGAACAACATGACAAAAAACTCGACGCTCAGGCCAAGGGCATCGACTTTACCCAACTCACCCACGCGCGCTGGCCCTTCGCCTCCTTCGCTCAAACCTTGGCCCGGCTATTGGGGAACAAAGGGGGGATTTCCGCGTTCAGCACCGAGCAGCTCGAAACCTTGAAGACGGCCTACGATGCCTTGCCCGCGCTTTCGCAATCACGACTCATCGGCGCCGTCGAACACGCCGAGGTGAAAAACCTTCACCACATCTTATGGCAACTGCAGCAACAATCGGAGCACTGAGCATGTTGACTACTTTTTTCAAAATGACCGCTCACCC
>JAAESQ010000740.1 GCA_024229275.1 bacterium
CCTGCGTTCACGGCTACGACGTCGTCGGATGGCGTTCATGCGGGACGGCAGGTATTACGGTTGCGTTACCGATGACGTGCCGTACCGATTCGTGTGGTTTCCTACTGCGGCCAACAACATCGGAGATGCGGGCAAAGTTGGCCTTAGCTGCCAGCCCTGTGAAGGTCCGTTTTTGTTGTAGTAACCGGCTACTATCAATTGGGTTAGGACGGTTTTCTCCGGTTCGATAGAATTGTCGCCTCGTGGTATTCAAGGGGGATGGATTCCTTTCGGAGGTGACAAGGATGTTGCTTGGTAAGCGTTTTGCGCAGTTTGTGGAAGAGAGCCCGGTTTCGGTCATGATGCGAGGCATCGTGGAATACGCGTTTGACGCGAATCGGTTGGAGAAGATTTTCGACGAAACGGCTGAGGTGCAGTACACGCGCGAGCTGCGTTTTTCAACAGTAGCCGATTTGATGGCCGAAGTCGTGTTCAATATCAGTCCGTCCATCGGTGCGGCGTATCAGGCGAATATCGGTGAGATGACCGTATCCCGCAAATCGGTCTACAACAAGCTCAACGGCATCGAACCTCGGATTTCGGCGGCACTGGTCGTGGACAGCGTGTCTCAATTTGCGCCGGTCATCGAGAAGCTTCGGGCGACGCTTCCGCCGTTGCTGCCAGGATACCGCACGAAAATTCTCGACGGCAACCATTTCGCGGCCACGGAACACCGTATCGAAGAGTTGAGGACCATCGGTGATGCCCCGTTGCCGGGCAAGGCACTGGTCGTCTTGGACCCGCTACTCAAACTAGCGACGCACGTCTTCCCTTGCGAAGACGGCCATGCGCAGGAACGATCGCTGTTGGACCAAGTACTGCCGTGCGTGGAGAAAGGGGACTTGTGGATCGAGGACCGTAATTTCTGCACACTGGGATTCTTGTTCGGCGTCCGGTCCGGCGGGGCGAAGTTTCTGGTTCGTCAACATGCGAACCTGCCAGGCCGCTTGCGCGGCAGGCGCAAATACGTGGGGCGCATCGAAACCGGGAGGGTCTACGAGCAATCCATGGAGATTACCAATCCGAAGACAGGGGCGACGTTGGCAATCCGACGAATCACCGTCAAACTGTACCAACCGACGCGAGACGGTGACACCGAGATCCACATCTTGACGAATGTTCCCCGAAGAGCGGCCAACTCGCTTAAGCTGGCTGATCTCTACCGGAAACGGTGGACGATCGAAACCATGTTCCAAGAACTGACGGAAACACTGACCTGCGAAATCAAGACTCTGGGTTATCCGAAGGCGGCCGTATTTGCATTCTGTCTGGCACTGGTCGCGTACAACGGCATTTCGGTGATCAAGGCCGCGTTACGTTCGGTCCACGGGACGGATGCGGTGGAAGAGCACGTATCGGGATACTATCTTTCCCTGGAGATCTCCAAGATCTATACGGGGATGATGATCGCCATTCCGCCAAAGCACTGGACCGTGTTTCGAGACATGACGGTTGCTCAACTCGCGAGGATACTCAAAGAGTTGGCCCACTATGTTGACCTATCCAAATATCAAAAGCACCCACGCGGACCGAAGCATCCACGTCCGGAACGAATCCACACCGGAAGGACCAATCACGTATCAACCGCGCGGGTTCTCGCGAGAAGAAAGACGGCTACCTGACACCTTCACAGGGCTGGCAGTACAAGCTCATCATACTTCCCGCGCTGGAATGTCTCTCGGACGGCCAGATCGATCTACTCACAGGATACGTTCGCGAGGGCGGAACGCTGGGCCTGATCGGGTCGTGCGGCGTCCGTGACGAAAACAATCTTCCCCGCAGCCAGTCGCCGGAGACGACCTGGCGGGCTGCCGGCCGCGTGACGGATATCCTCCCCGGCGAGAACTTCCCGTCCATTCGTTCGTCGCAGAGCGACCGTACCCGCCGGCTCACCCGAACCGCCGTTCAGTCC
>JAAESQ010000741.1 GCA_024229275.1 bacterium
CGGGCTATGCCCGCGCCTTTCATATCTGACCTGAGGATAGTCGACTATGCGATCGTGACGTCCTTGCAGATGAAGACATCCTGGATGGCGTTGAGCAGTTCGACGCCGTCCTTCATTGGCTTCTGGAACGCCTTGCGGCCCGAGATCAGTCCCGTACCTCCGGCTCGTTTGTTGATCACCGCGGTTGCAACAGCCTGGCCGAGATCGTTAGAACCCGATGCCCCGCCGGAGTTGATGAGTCCGATACGTCCCATGTAGCAGTTCGCAACCTGCCATCGCGTCCACTCGATTGGATGCTCTGGCACGAGCGAACCATCGTAGACCATCGGTGAGGTTTTCCCGAAGTTGACCGCGGTGTAGCCGCCATTATTGGTCGCTTGCTTCTGCTTCACAATATCGGCCTCGATCGTCACACCGATGTGATTAGCCTGACCAGTCAGGTCAGCAGAGGAATGATAGTCGACACCGTCCTTCTTGAATGCCGGGTTTCTTAGATAGCACCACAGTACTGTGAACATGCCCAGTTCATGCGCCCGCTGAAACGCCTCGGAGACCTCGAGAATCTGACGCCGGCACTCCTCCGCCCCGAAGTAAATGGTGGCACCGACAGCGACTGCACCGAGTTCAAATGCCTGCTCAACTGCTGCAAACATCGTCTGATCGTAGCCGTTGGGATACGTCAGGATCTCGTTGTGGTTGATCTTGACCAGGAAGGGAATCTTGTGGGCGTACTTCCGCGAAACCGAACCCAAAACGCCAAGTGTTGAAGCCACGGCGTTGCAGCCGCCTTCAAGAGCCAGCTCAACGATGTTCGCCGGATCGAAGTAGATCGGGTTGGGGGCAAACGAAGCCGCACCGGAGTGCTCGATTCCTTGATCGACCGGCAAGATCGACACATAGCCCGTCCCTGCCAACCGGCCGTTGTTGAACACCTGGCCGAGATTACGTAAGACCACCGGGGAGCGATCGGTCAACGCGAAGACGCGATCTATGAAATCCGGCCCCGGAAGATGTACATTTCCTGCTTCGATGCCCGTGCACCGATAGTCGAGAAGCTCCGTCTTGTCACCAAGCTGAGCACGAATCTTGTCAATCATTTTTCAAAACCTCCTCTAGAATTATTCCGGTCTTTCAGTGGACCCAACGGTCCTTTCCATTCCCCCCATCGCCGTCGATGACATCGAATTTTCTCCGTCGACGCCTTCCGCTCAGCTTGGCCTGCAGAACGAGCTGCTCAAGCCTGAGGCGCCACTTCCGGAGCACTGGCCCGATCCCTCCAGGCGTTAGCAAAGCGAAAGCTATGAACACGCTCGCGCAGCCCCCTATGAAACCAGGATAGTCCTTTGCGTTTAGAAATCCGAAGAAAAGGAACAAAACTTCAAGCCACAGAAACCACCGTGCCTTGATGGGAATCACAAAGAACAACAGTATTGACGCGTTTCCGTACAGGGTCGCAAAAGCGGCAATCATCACCGTCACGAGAGCTGTCTGCCCCTGCATCAAGTGAAAGGCATAGGGCGAAGCCAGAGACGGTGCAGCCAGGCGAATCACAAACTCAGCGATCACTCCCACACATCCAGCTACGATCGTAGTCGTCAGCAGGAATCGCCAGAATCCCTTCCGTCCGAGTCGATAGAACACATCGCGACCGAACCAGTAGAGGATCAGGAGTTCGAGTAAGAACCACAGGCTTGCACCGCCGTAGCCGACAAATGGATAGGTGATGACCTGCCATACGAAACCGCTGAGAACCGAAGGCGAGAGTCGTACCAACTGAATGAATCCAGCCGAAGCAGCGAAGAACTGCAGGCTGAAGGTCACAAAGATCACGCCGAGCAGAATCAACAAATCGCGGGGCGGAGGAGAGCCAGAAAAGGACCCGAACCCTCCCTGCGAACGCACACGAAATCGAGGTTGATTGAATGACATACCCTGCCTATCCTACCAGGCGAGTCAAGAACCGTTATCCGTACGACTGGGGTCGTTTGGATGTTGATTTTCAGCACGTAGACAAGTCAAAGACATCCTATCCTCTCGATTGCGACCCAGATTGCACTGAACGTCAATCTGAAGAGAACTCTCCGTTCCGGCAACAGGTACCGAACGGCCTATGGTTCGTCGGCGTCAACTCCCATGATCACCAACCGCGACGCGCCCCCATCGAGGAATCGATCGACTCTGAGCAAGCCGATATCTTCCGGTAATTCAGCCCGATCGGGGCATTCCAGACAGCAGATTCCATTCGGTCTGATAATTCCCTCTGCTGCAGCCGTCATCAGAGCAGCCAAACCCAACAGCCAATTCTCGAAAGGCGGATCTGCCCATGCGAGATCAAACTGCTCTCCCGCGCGGCTGAGTTCGACTACAGCCTTTGCCGAAGGCTTCACCATCACCCGACTGGTTTCCCGCTCCAAACCAAACGACTCGCAGTTACGAACGATCAGGCGAGCTGTTCCACGATGTTGCTCCACGAATATCACCCGGGCAGCGCCCCTCGAAATCGCCTCGAGTCCGACCGAACCCGTTCCGGCAAAGAGATCCAGAACTGCCGCATCCTCGACGGCCGAACCCAGAACAGCGAATGCTCGCTCCCTCAGAGAATCCGGAGTCGGTCGCACCGGTGACCGCGAACCTGGGCCATCGATTCTGCGCGAGCGCCATTTACCGCCAGTGATTCTCACCGCCTGGCCTCGACAAGACCACTGATAACTTCAAGGCGTCCGTCAGGGGCCACGAACTGGGTGACGCTCGCATCCTCTTGACGAAGCTCGATCACGCCACCATCGAAGATCCTCGTTACGATCGCCAACGCACCTGTCATCAGCTGGACGCGATCCCCCACCCTTGGTTCCCAGGTACGCAACTCTTCCTCAGCAGGATGGCTTTGGATTGCCCGTGCTTGGAGGTCATCGACAATCGTATTGAGTTGAGCGAGCGCCTTATCCAAAACCTGGAACGGAGAGAACCTAAGTTCGACGACTTCGCCCGAGTCAATCGCCACATAGAGTCTGGCTCGTGACGCAACAGAACGAATAGAAGCTCGATTGTCATCGAGGCTCAGTTGGGCCGCATTCTGCCGAATGACCTCTAAGTAGGCCTTGTATTCAGTAGGTGGCAAGGTTGTCCTGCGATACACGACTTGGTCTTCGCCTTCTCGAGCTGAGACCACGACGACTCGATTGTCGAATAACGTTACATGGACACGATGAGCCGCAGTATTTACAAAGCGTTCGATGACAGCGTTCGGAACCGTCGACTCCTCAACCGGTGTCGACAATCCCGCGAGCATCAGTACGAGTCCCGCAATCATTGGTGCTGGTCATCCACTGAGTTCTTCGCAGCTTCCAAGGCAAACTCAAATGCCTGATGCTGATCGATAGTGCCGTCTACAAGAGCGTCACGCGTAACTCGGATGGCTTCACCGATACTTGGTCCCGGTGCAACCCCCGCATTCACAAGTTGACGCCCACTGACCCCTGGCACAACCCGCACCGATGCAACCATCGCATCCGCAAGCGCTCTCCGCGACTCGAGGTCAAGTTCAGCCATCGCAATGAGCGTCGCCTCAGTATTGAGGCTCTCGATCGACTGGACTCGTTTGCTCCGTTTCAATCCGTCCTCAATGGATAGTTTTGCTTTATCGACATGCTCCCGGAGATCATTCAACCGTTCGCGCAGGCTACCGGTAAGCTGAAGGCGGTCAGCCAACGCCTCGGTCGCCGAGTCACCACTATGCAGTGCAACTGCGCCAAGAAAGAGCAGCCAAGCAGGTGGCGGATCACCCAGACGTTCCAACTCGAACCAAGCCACCTGGCCTTCGAGCTTCAGAAGAAACGTGTGCAGTTCTTCGCTCCACTCGAGTGCCGAACAGATCGCTGGGACGAGTCCCAATTCGGCCAGCAATGCAAGTGCCTGCGTTGGGTGTGGCTCTTCTAGCAACTGCCTCAACTCGCGTCGGAGTCTCTGTCCTGACAACTCGTCAAAGACCCTCTCCTGAATCGCCGTTTCGATCAGATTACGGGTGTCCGGCGCCACAGAAAACTCAAGCCGCCTTGCATATCGAACCGCACGTATTGCTCGTGTCGGATCATCAATGAAGGAGAGCGAATGCAAGACCCGGATCTCCCGTTTCTGGAGATCCATCCGACCACCGAAGAAATCTACTAGTTGACCGTGCCGCTCGCCATGGAGCACAACTGCAAGGGCGTTGATTGTAAAATCTCGGCGGTAGAGATCCTGCCGAATCAATGAGGTCGCAACCTCGGGCAGCGCTGCTGGTGTGCGATAGAACTCTGTCCGCGCGGACACTACATCGACTCGGTGGCCATCCGGCAACGTCACAACCGCTGTCAGAAACGGTTGGTGAGGGTGGCAGCGCCCACCGGTGAATCCCGCGAGTGCGTAGCCGAAGTCGATACCACTGCCCTCAACAACGAGATCGACATCTTCATTCGGTCTGGCAAGCAGGAGATCACGCACCATTCCGCCGACGAGATAAACCGGAATTCCAACAGTGTCCGCCACCGCCTTCGCAGTCTTCAACAGTTTGCTAACCCATACAGGCGTCGTGTCGCGCAATAGCCGAGTAATCGATTGGCTGACCGGGCGTCTGCCGGCCATGCGGTGATCGAGAGGTGCGCCGGTGGAGTATTGCCGTTCGAAGAGGCGCCGAAAGAGGTCCATCCGAGTCACCAGGCCCAGTGGACGCTCATCTCGAGTGACCACCACGAATCGGTGCGACCGTTCGAGGAAGAGATCTCGCAATTGAGTCAGAGAGGTCTCCGCTGCGACGCATGGTAGATCAGGCTGCATCACAGTCTTCACCGGTCGATCACTTAGACCGTGAGAAACAGCTCGGTCTAGAATCTGTCGTGTCACCAGCCCCACGAGCTTGTCACCTTCAGCATCGCGAACCGGAAGCGCGTTGATTCGCCTCTGATTGATGAGTTCCTTCGTTGCCTCGACGGTTTCGTCGCTTGCGATAGAGAAGATGGAACTTGTCGCAATATCGGCTGCAGCCACCGGAGGCGGCATTTCACGGTTCAACACTTCAAGAAGCTGTTCACGGACCTCGACTGGCATGCGGTTGGAGACCCGCGCGGACGCCGCAGTGGCGTGACCTCCCCCGTTGAACTCCTGTGCCACCCTACCGACATGAAGACCTTCCAGGCGCGAACGCAGAATGACATTGACGTGTGGCGGCTGCACGAGAAGCACGACACCAACCGGTATGTCAAAGGTATCAACCCAGCGATGCACAACGTAGGCAGCCTCTTCGTAGTAGCGGTCGACCTCAAGCATAGCTACCGAAACGTCGACATCCGACAACGATACGTTCTCAGTTGCCTCCGTAATACGGTTGAGTAGCTCCAGCTGCTCCGGCACGAGACCCTTGAGAACCCACCTCCGCACCCATTCGAGAGAACCGCCATTTTCTAACAACCAAGCCGCGATCCGAAGATCATCGGGCGTCGTCTCACGGTACGAGAGGCCTCCAGTGTCCTCGTACATTCCCATTAACAGCAACGAAGCTTCCTCAGGAGTTGGTGTGAGTCCTTTCTCCTGGAACAGCTGCGCAATGATTGTGCACGTGGCGCCGACCTCGCGCTCAATCATTTCTTGCGAGCCAAGTTTATCCATCTCAGTGACGTGGTGGTCGATCAGCGTGATTGGACAGCGGTCTCTTTGAATCAGCTGCCAGACTTCTCCCAGTCGACGCGGCGTCCGAGTATCAACGACGACCACATTGTCGAGTCGCTCGCGACGTACGACGCGAAGCCTGACCTCTGGGAAAGGCGTGTCAACTTCAGCAAGAAAACGTCGAACGGCAGCCTCCTGGGAACCAGGAAATAGAACCTGATGCCCAGGATACAGTCGAAGAGCGCAGACGCAGGCCGAGAACGCGTCGAAATCTGCTGACAGGTGAGTTGTAACTATCTGCACCCGCCTATTCTACCGATGCAATTCACTTCGCGAATCGCAGGGATGGACCGGACAGGGAAACCTTGGTTACTTGAGAGCCCAGACTTTGAGGTTGCGATAAGCGCCTACGGTGACCGCCATTTGCCTGAAGGCAAACTTGCCACCAGCCAGGGCCGGGCCCCACCGACGGTTCGCCGAGTCTTTGAAGTCGATCAGGACTTCTGATTGATTCATAAGGACAATACGATCGCCGTCTTTCATCAGGCGCAGTTTGTGAACACCCTTTGATCCGGGGGCCACCGCTATCGGGCCATGCGCGATCTCATAGAAGCCAGGACCACCCTTGCGCATGCTCGAGTAAGGCCTGCCTGTTTGAAACAGCGGCAGATTGGCAGAGTAAATGATGTGATAGTTGGATATTGCTCCTGTCGTGTACTGAGGGTAGCTGCCATTTCTTGCCGGCAATGAAGGGTCAAAGATGTCGAGTCCGTTGTTGGCTTTTGCTGAGAAAAAAACGATGCTCAACCCGTGTTCAGACAGTGCCTCGAACTCCCACTCAGCTACGAAACTGCTTGGAAAGTCTTCAGGACACCAGAAGTTCACGTGCCCCTCTCCGCGATTGGGCGAATTTGGATTGGTTGATCGCAACACCAATCGTTGATCCTCAAAGCTGACAATACCCGGCCCTTCCAGAATCCACCCATCAACGGCGGCCGGCATACTCATGTTGGATTCGTAGAGGAGTTCTCCCTTCCTTTGATCTATTTCACCTGGATCTGATTGGGGTGGAGTCCAGAGAGGAAATCCCTTGTTGCGCAGTGCCGTCGGCACAAGCTCTTTCGCTTCCTCTTGGGCCAGGTAGCTGGGAAGAACAGTCACTTCAGATACCTCGATCGCTCCTCCTGGAACGATTGCCTCTACGGCCTGACCTTGCAAAGAAAACGGTTCGAAATGGGCACTGCCACTGCGCAACGGCACACCGTTGATGTAGCCCTCCGAATACCCTCTTTCACTGTCCCAAGTGAACTGGAGTAGGTACGACTCTGGTCCCGGTAACAAAGGAAGATCAAGCTGGAAGCTCCTCTCGAATGGGTCTTGCTGTGTCCAAACGAAAGCCAATCTCACACTGAAATCTGTCTTGGTCATGAAACAGCTAGCGAGACCAGGTAGTTTCAGCAACGGTTGTGAATACTGACTCGAGCCCTTTCCATTGAGATAGGTCTTGTCGGTTTTCAGAATGAAACTGACGAACCCCTGCTGGGAGATAGGTTGTTCGAGCTTGACTGCGTACTCCCCACGGCCTGCCGGAGCCTGACCGACAGCGGGAGGGGTGCCGATTACCAGTAGGATCAACATACCCACAAAGCACCACATAGATGCTCCTTGACTAACATCCACAGGTTTGGTCCACATGCTACTTGTTCACTGAGGCTGATTGTTCGGATGGAGCGGAGAACACGGAATCCTCAACACCTGTGTTGATTTTGATCTCGTCGAGAAGTAACGTTGAGAACTTTTCTCCCCCACGTCTGTCTACCATCTTGTGGGGATACACTGTGGATCCAACCGACCTGTAATCCGACATCGTCAGTTCCGACTCTATCTCGGCCCCCGAAGGACCCACGGTCTTTGTTCTCATCATGAAGACCAGAAAGGTAACTTCATCGACCAAGAAGAGGTTGCTGTGGCCAGAGGAAAAGGTCTGAATGAGCGCATAGTACCCAGGTTCATCCAAAGCGCTGCCCCCAAGGCTGTAGGTGATTCCATGCTTCTGGGGATCCAACCAAGCGGAGTGACCCAGAGCGTTCCTCGCAAACGCTTCTCTTCGATCGGCCGGTAAGTCTTGGATACCGCCGGCTTGCGGATTGTTCATCCACGCGTGCGCCCCATCGAAGGCCTGAGTAACAGTCATTCCAAAGATGTCGAAGTCA
>JAAESQ010000742.1 GCA_024229275.1 bacterium
CTTTCTTGATGTGAAGACAGCGGAGGTCGATATAAAGAGTGCGTCAGTTTGTACTCGGCCAGTGATTGATCCCGTTTATAAAATTCTCTGATTGAGACCGTGAAGGCTTCAGCTTGCTGCAGAACCGGCTTTAAACGCGTTTGTCCCTTAACCGAGGTGTCCGTTCCAATCTTGTCTCCTGTAAGCGCCGCGGGGTATGCCCTTCGTGCAACACTCGACGCATGGCGCAGACCACGGCGCATCTGGTCGATCACGTTATCCCCCCCGGTACAGATACGCCAATGGGTCTTGTCTTTGCCTAAGCGGTTACGCTGGCACCTCTACCATGATCCCGATCTGGCCAGTGTCGTACTGAAGATGAAGTGATCGAGCAGACCCCCGCGTACGCGCAGTGCCAATGCTCCTGGAGGCGCCCGCTTGGCGCGGTATCGTTCATCCATAACTTCGAGCTTCACTCAACCCCATTTCACTTCCTTTGCTGTATCTCCGACAGCGTATTTTCCTACTTCCGGAGCGGGATGCGAATTCTCGAGAGCATGCCTTCGGAGGCGGACATTAGTGAATTCTGGGGTCAGTCACTTCGCCTCTCAACTGCTGACCTTCAAATGCCGGAAGTCAAAGTCTATAGTGGATCGCAAACTGGCTATCAACTTTTTTACGGATGAATGTCCGCTTTCAGTATGAAGCTGCCGTTCGGAGAAAGTGCCTTGACCGGCTGGTTTTGGCCGAAAGCGGCCCTTCAAGCGGAGGAGGCGAATGTCTGCTTTTCGGTCTTCCTGGTTTCCAGTGTATCCGGTGAAGGTAGGCCGTAAGCTTGGGAAGCTGTGAGCCTACCTCAAGTCCACCGTAGGACTTGGATGGTTAAGAAGTGGTCAGTTGAAGCCGGTACGAGTTCCTACACGAATGGTGTTAGTGTTGCTTAGCAGGGTATATTCAAGGTAGGCCATCAGCTTGGGAAGCTCTGAGTCGACCTTGATTCCTGTAGAAGTCCCTGAATGGTAGAGTGGTTACCTGAAAGCGGGGAAGAGTTCCTGCCAGACCGGTGTCAGTGTTAACCACTGGGCAGTCACCAGGTATGTAAACGGTTTGACAAGTTGTTTGCCAGCTTTTCCATCGGTGCAGATCGTGCGAGTCCAGTTCGGGTGGTCGGGTACCTGTCGGACGCTGGGACGGCCGTGCAATTGAGACCAGGACCTTATTGGGGTAGGCGTGCAATCCGTGCAGAGAGTCCGGTATCGCAGGTAAATAAAATCAATGAGTTAGCCTGTGGATAACAAGACTTTGCGTGTAATATCAGACACTTTCTGCTTATTGTTATAAAGATTCTTAGAAACGCGATCTAACTTGATTTTTGACCAGTTTCTCCCGTTTCTGCTCTTATCTCCAAGCGTGCGATTTCAGCTCCGAACGATTAGGCTTTCTGGAAATCCTAAGCGGGTAGGACGAACGCTCCATGCGAAACTGGCACATTGTCTATCTGGGTCTGCGCGAGCTTCCGGCGGATCTCACCGACTTCGAGTTGGCCTATTTTTTCTCGTTTACCGACGCAGAACGTACGGCCATTGAATCGCGACGTGGCACCCTGCACCAACTCGCCGGTGCGATTCATATCGGTTTCATTAAGATGACGGGGCGGGCGCTCGATGGCTTCGAGATCATCCCCCGCCCCCTCCTTAAACATCTCGGTGAAACCCTCGGGATTGATGTTCCAACACTGGCTTCATTGCGTGCCTTGTACCGTCGTCGAACTACTTTGTTCGATCATCAACAATGGGCCGCCGAAGTGCTGGGGTTTCAGCCGTTAACTGAACGGCAGCAGCGTTTCCTGGCGGGTCTGTTGAGAACGGAAGCACAAAAGGCCGTGACACAAAGTCACTTGGTTCGATTTGCCCGCCGATGGCTGTATGAGAAGCGCCTATTGATTCCGGGCGAACGTCGGCTGCTCGATGTCGTTCGGGCGGCCATTCCGTATGCTGAGCAGCAGATGCTCAAGGCCGTTGAATTGGCGATTCCCGAACCGGTCCGAACCCATTGGTTTTCTGAGCTGTTTAGCCTGCGCTCGAAAGGTAAGAGTGTGCTTGAATGGTTACAGAAACAACCTGGAAAAGCGTCCCGGAAGCACCTCACAGAGGAAGTGGAACGTGTTGACTATCTGAAGGGCTTGGGTGTTCATGAGTACGCATTGGACGACATTCGCCTTGAGCGACAGCGCCGTTATGCACAACGAATGCGGCGGCGACGCCCCGCCCGTTTCCAGGAATTACAGGAGCCGCGAAGAACGCTGGAGCTGGTGTGTTTTCTTCTACGGCGTCAAACTTCGGTTGGCCTCGGTCGGTGATGGGCGTCGGCGGCCGATCCTCGGGGCCCGACTGTTGGCGGCTGCCTTGAGTCGTCGCCCCATGTCTTCGGCTCGTACGAAGGGGCGATCCTCTTTGGGGAGAGAGGCCGTGGCAATAGCAGTGGGGGAAGCAAAGAGTGCCGGTGCCGGGTTTGTCGGCTGGCCGAGGAGTTGCTGTGCGCGCTCGTCGGCATCGAGGGCAGCGAAGGCAGCGGCGAGCTGGTCCAGCGAGCCGCAGAGGAGCGCAACGTAGTCGGGGTCTCGCAGGTTGAAGGCCAACACTGCTCCGGCGGGCAGGTTCTCCAAGTCCTGGGTAAGCTTCTTGCGGCCGGAGCGGCGGCGCTCGCCGTGCTTGATGTCGTGGTTTAGGTTCTCCAGCAAGTAGTTGGTTCGCTCGACCAATCGGATGCCTTCCCCGGCTTCGGCGGGCAGCTCAACGGGGTGCCCCCAGTGGGACCGTGCACGTCGGTGTGGCGCAGGATCAGGTCGATGGCTTGGCGCATGTCTTGTGCAGGACCTCGCCGGGAACGGCGCTCTCGGAGGCTGTCGACCAAGTCCTCGACA